>DOJM01000463.1:2639-9851 GCA_003529225.1 Paenibacillus sp. | reverse complement strand
CAAGAATTCAAACCCTGGAAGGCGTAACCCGCACTCCATATAACCAGTATGATTCCATCATCTTACCTATGCACAAATATCTCGAAGGCTTCGGCGTAGACTTTACACTGAAATGTACAGTAACTGACCTGCA
Source organism: Paenibacillus sp. (assembly GCA_003529225.1). Taxonomy (GTDB): domain Bacteria; phylum Bacillota; class Bacilli; order Paenibacillales; family Paenibacillaceae; genus Paenibacillus_AQ; species Paenibacillus_AQ pseudetheri. The sequence continues at coordinate 9,718 of DOJM01000463.1, read as the reverse complement.
GTTCAAAGACGGAGATGGCATTACCGTAACCCAAATGAACGTCCTGCGCNNACCCAGACGTTATTAACATAAGCGAAGACGATATTGTAATCGTCACGAACGGCTCTATGACCGAAGGCTCCAGCCTTGGATCCATGACCTCTGCCCCACGTCTCAATGGAAAGGGTAGCTCATGGAAGTTATGGGAGAACATCGCCGCCAAAAAACCAGGTCTCGGTAATCCATCCTCCTTCGATGATCATATCGATGGTTCGAAATGGGAGTCCTTTACCGTGACCTTCCAAGATTCCAAATTTTTCGATCTTATGGAGAAATTCACTCGCAATCGTGCGGGTACTGGCGCATTGGTTACCTTTAAAGATTCAAGCTGGTTAATGTCTGTTGTCTTAGCCTTCCAACCGCATTTCCGCAATCAACCAGAACATGTAAAAGTATTCTGGGGTTACGGTTTGTACCCTGACAACGTAGGAGACTTCGTGAAGAAGAAAATGAGCGAATGTACCGGTGAAGAAATTATGGAAGAATTAATCGGTCATCTTCATTTCGAAGAACATAAGGACGAGATCATGGCAACTGCTAATTGTATTCCATGTATGATGCCTTATATCACTTCACAATTCATGCCAAGACTAAACAGTGACCGACCTAAAGTAGTTCCTGAAGGCTCTACTAACCTTGCCTTCGTTGGCCAATATTGCGAAATTCCAGATGATGTTGTATTCACGGAAGAGTACTCTATCAGAGCAGCCAGAACTGCAGTATACACACTGCTCGGCATTAACCGGCCTATCGAACCAATCAATCAACATCAGTATGATGTCCGCACTTTGTTCACAAGCTTTATCACTTCTTTTAGATAAACACATCTTTAAAAGACGAGCATTCCCGGATAGATTCGGGGGCGCTTGTCTTTTTAGTGTGTAAAACTTGATTTAATATGAACTCTCCATTCCAGGTGAAATCGTGTGTATGTTAAGCTCAACATGAATTTCAAAAGAATGGATGAGAAATTTATGTATATAGTGAATGGAAATTTAGTCATACGCAATGCAACAGCAAATGACGCCCCCCTGTTATACAGTTGGTGGAACGACGGAAAGATTATGGCACATGCCGGCTTTCCGAATGGCAAGTTGCCCTTCATTTGAATTCGTGGAGAAATCAACTTGGAGAATGGCAATCTTCTATTGATTATGAATTAACAAGAGCAGAGTTTCGGAACTAAAAAAAGAAGAAATGGAAACTTCCCCATCTCTTCTTCTCTACACTATACAAACTTTATATATTGCAAGATCCGTCCGCGCAGCCATCATCTGTGGATACTTCGGATTTTCCATTGCCAACCACCTGCAGCGTTGGTCCTGCTTGCTCCTCCGCCCACACGGTATCCAACACCTCTGTAAATACAGGTCCTGGCTGCGCACCGGATAACGCATATTTATTGTTGAACACGAAGAATGGTACACCGGTAATATTAAGACGGCTTCCTTCTTCGATATCGCCGTTCACTTCAGCTGTGTATGCATCCGTCTCCAGCATTGCCGTTACTTCTGCCTGATCCAGTCCTACCTCAGCAGCAAGTGTAGCAAGTACACTGCGATCTCCAAGATTCAATGAATCCGTAAAGTATGCACGTAACAGACGTTCGGACATTTCTGCACCTTTTCCCTTTGAGCTTGCAAAGTGACTTATGCGATGACTATCGAAAGTATTCGTATGCTTCATCGTATCGAACTGGAAATTCAACCCTACATCTTGCGCTTGCTCAGCTAGCTGTGCGTTCATTGCTTTTGCTTTTTCAATCGTCATACCGTATTTGGAAGCCAGCATCTCATCAATACTCTTAGTCTCATTCACTTTCGCATGTGGATCTAGTTGAAAGCTACGGAATACCACCTCTACTTGTTCACGGTTCGGAAATTGACTCAGCGCATTCTCCAAACGTCTTTTACCGATATAACAAAATGGACACGCATAATCGGACCAAATATCTATTCTCATGAAAAAAACCTCCTAATATTATTGTTCATTTGTAACTGCTGAATAAGATTGATAACTAATTACTTGTCGCTTACTATTATATAGTTAAAAACCGAAAAATACAAACTTAACTTTTATTTTTTTAAAAATAGACCTGAACCCCAACTAAAAGTATACGAAAGTGGTATATACGCTCTTCTTCAGGAACGATAGAATCAAGGTAACCATTTCGCCGGATGACTGCATTCAGATGAGCGGACAAAAGAAGTCCTGAAGGGAGATTAAGATATGCATGATCTATCTATAGTGATTCCTACCCGTAACCGAATCGACGACCTTACGGTGTGCATAGAGTCCATTGGCAAGCAGACACAGCTTGAGGACATCTCCATCGAGCTATGGATTGTCGACGACGGTGAGATCCCTGAGGACAGATTAGCTTATTATCGTGAAATACTAACTGGATTACCGCAGGCTAAACTTCATTATCATCGCAAAACTAAGCCTGGTCTCTGGCTTTCCCGTTACGAAGCGCTAGGACTGATCCATACAGAAATTATGCTCCACTTAGATGACGATGCAGAATTAGATGACTCCTTATATATTCGACGACTGCTAGATACTTATGCAGACGATGATTCCATTGTTGGTGTAGGTGGTGTAGCCAAAGGCATACATAGTAGCATACCAAGCAGGCTGTTCGGTATGCTAACCGGACAAATGTCCGGATCACCAGGCAGATTGTCGGCAAGTATGTNNGTAATATGTCCTTCCGGCGCTCGGCACTGCGTGATATTAAGCCCTATCCATGGATGACAAGCTATTCCATAGCCGAAGATATTTATTTGTCCCATTTGGCTAGCCGCTATGGCAAGCTTGTGATTAATCCCGCGATGAAGATCATCCATCATGAGTCACCAGGTTCTCGCGATAAGGCCGGCGTTGTTGCAAGGGCTACGGCCATCAATCATTACTATTTACTAAACTTGCGTAAAGCCCCTTTTATGAATTATGCCGCTTTGATCTGGACCTTATCTTGTTTGACGGCTAAAGCAACTCTAAAACGGAATTTCAAAGCTGTTAGCGGATATGTCATGGGCATCCTCTTCGTATTAAATCCTCGCAAAAATAAATATAGTGAATATATGCTCGATTAAGTAGCATCGTTTACTTCTAAATCTGTAGCACCGCTCCGAATCAGGATACGGGGCTTTTTTCTATGTCGCCCGATTATATCCCCTAAATGTGTCATGAAATTAATTTCCATCAACTTGTTATCTGGGGTATGATATAAATAATGTGTTTTGTTTTAGAAATTAACTTTATGGATGGTGGAATATGTTCAAGAACAAAAAAACGACGCTGATTCTCGTTGTAATCGTCATCGCCCTCATAGCTGTCGGCGCATGGCTAATTACTAAGGATAAGGACGATAAAACAGCGGGAACTACGGGTAGCGCAACAACATCCGGAAAAGGAGAGGACAAGTCTCTCTCTCAAACCTTTTATATTTATGACACTGTTGTGAATATCAAAGTGTTCGGTGCTACTGTAGAACAGAAAAATATGGATGATATCCAGCAGATGCTGGAGCGAATGGATATGGAGCTTAGCCGCACCAAAGAAGGTGGCGAGGTTTACGCTGTCAACCAAGCAGCAGGGAAAGAAGCAGTTGTCGTTTCTGACGAGACCCTGGATGTAATTAAACAATCCATACAATATGCAAAGGAAATGGACGGGCTGTTTGATCCCACAATCGGTCCGCTAATCGATCTTTGGAATATCGGTAGTGGTGGAGATAAAGTCCCTCCCCAAGCTGAAATTGATAAAGCCAAGAGCCTAACCAATTACAAGGACGTTGAAATTGATGAAGCTGCGAAAACTGTAAAGCTGATGAAGGAAAATATGGTGCTAGATCTGGGCGGCATTGGTAAAGGTTATGCTGCTGACCGTATCGCTGATTATTTGAAAGAGCAAGGTCTAAATAGCGCTATGATTANNAAAGAAGCCAAACGGAACGGAATGGAATATCGGATTGCAGGACCCCGATCAAAGCCGTGGCACACAGCTAGGAACCATTAAGATCTCAGATGAGGTCATCGATGCTTCTGGTGTTTACGAACGGTATTTTATGCAGGACAATGTTCGTTACCATCATATCCTTGATCCACGCACAGGATATCCTTCACAGAACGGTCTCAAAAGCCTTACCATTATGAGCCCGAATGCAACAGATGCGGATGCCTTATCCACTGGGGTATTCCTGATGGGAATCGAGGAGGGCATGAAATATCTTGAATCTTTACCTGAAGGTGTTGAAGCTTTCTTTATTACCGACGATAACAAAATCTATGCCACCGCAGGCATTAAAGAAAGAATGAACCTGACGGATCCAACGTACAGCTTCGCAGAGTAAACGAAAAATGCTTGTCCCATTGAGCCGAAGCTGGCTTTCTAGGGAGCAAGCTTTTTTTGGATAGAAGAAGCAGCAAGAAGGGCGCTTCTCCCTCTGCGAAACATGAGAAGAAGAAAGATTTATGGTTTAATAAAGATGAACCCTAAAATCGGAAACATCTATCACCAACTAAGGAGCGAGATTTATGAACCTTGTGAACCCCCTAACTTCCATAGCAGCGGGTTATCGTCATACCGCCCTACTTAAATCGGACGGCACGGTGACGGCTGTGGGTGATAATAAATACGGCCAATGTGATGTAAGCGACTGGTGCGATATGATAGCGGTTGCGGCGGGTAATGCTCATACAGGTAATGCTCATACCATCGGGCTTAAATCGGATGGTACGGTGGCGGCTGTGGGTTGGAATAAGTATGACCAATGCGATGTAAGCGGCTGGGCTGATATTGTGGCGGTAGCTGCGGGTTGGCGTCGTACCGTCGGACTTAAATCGGATGGCACGGTAGTTGCTGTGGGTCGAAATAATGAAGGCCAATGCAATATAAGTGACTGGCGTGATATAGTAGCAGTTTCGGCGGGTGATTGGCATACCGTCGGGCTTAAAACGGACAGCACGGTGACAATTGTGGGTAATAATCGGTATGGCCAACGCAATGTAAATGATTGGCATGACATAGTGGCTATAGCGGCGGGTTACCTTCATACCGTCGATCTTAAATCGGACGGTACGGTAGTTGCTGCGGGTCGAAATCATGAAGACCAATGTAATGTAACCGGCTGGCACGGTATTGTGGCTATAGCGGCAGGGAGNNGAAGTGACTGGCGTGATATGGTGGCAGTTGCGGCGGGTTGCACTCATACCATCGGTCTTAAATTAGACGGCACGGTGGTTGCTGTGGGTAATAACGAACATGGTCAATGCGATGTAAGCGGGTGGCGCGGCATCCAACTACCCGAAAATTAGTTATAAAAATAATGAAAGCCATGCGCAGATTTCTCTCGCATGGCTTTCTAATATCTTTGGAGGACTTCTTCTCTCACACCAAAGGAAGCTCGCCAAATTCCTTATAATTAGTAAAAATATAACTAGGCTTATGATCCGTAGCCGGTTGTCTTCCTCTCGGATTGTACCAGCAAACCTTCCATCCAGCCGCAAGTGCTCCAACTACATCGTTAGCCCAAGTATCCCCTATATAAAGCGAGTGGTCCGCCGAAGTGCCTGTCTTTTGGTTTACGTGTACGAATATTTCTGGGTCCGGTTTAGCAAGACCTACAGCATCAGAAATAAAGATCATGTCCTCGGGAATTATCTGATCTAAACCTAACCCACGAATCTTACTCATCTGATGATCCTTCGGTCCATTCGTAATAATGCCTACCTTATGACCGTCCGCAATAAATCGTTCAAGATGCTCACGCACGCCATCAATCATCTGAATCGTATATTGNNAATATATGCCGCTTGAACCGCTGTGGCTTGATCACGATCAATCTGCAAACCATACTCGGCAAAAGCAAGCTCCAAACGGCGCACCCTCGTCTCTTCAAGCGGAATCTCACCGCGCAAATACATCGGCCACAACACATCGCTATGATGTCTTACTTTATAGAATAACTCTGCAAAATCCAGACTACTCTCATCTGGGCTGAGGACTTCCCGTACTGCTTCTTTAAATGGAACCAGATGATCATACAACGTATCATCGAGATCAAAAAAGATTGCCAACTTGTTACTTGTTTCCACTTTAACGCCCCTTACTCGTCTTTCTCTCTAGCTGTTTTAGAAAAAAAGGTTATAGGTATAAAATTCATCATCCCGAATGTAGCCATGCGCTTCATATAACCGCTGCGCCCCCACATTCTCCGTCATCGTTGTCAGGGATAAGCCCTTAGTATTCGTAGAGAGCGCATAGTCCCGGGCACTGTCCAGCAGCATAGCTCCTAGCCCTTGCCCTCTGATTTCAGCAGTAACGAACAAATCATTCAGTATCCAAAGGCGCTCCATCGTAACCGATGAAAAAGAAGGATAGAGCTGCGTGAAGCCCCACGCACGTTTCTCCTCACCTTCCCCCTCAACCACCATAAGGATCACAGATTCATTAAGTTTTAGTCTGTCGGCTAAGAAGGTTCGTGCCCTGTCCCGATCAGAGGCTACTCCATAGAAGACTCGATATTCATCAAATAATAGGATGAGCCGTTCTAAATCATCCAAAACCACTCGTTCTATACGATATTTGTTCATCATCAGCGCTCACTTTCCGGCTTCGCCCGTTTTAACATCATTGTAAATGGTAACCGAGCTATTCACCATGGAGAGAACACCGAATCATTTGGACAATTGACCTTATTCCTTTGAATCGTAGAACACATGCCGGGCTCTAACCTTGCCCGCTTCGATATCCAATAGTCCAAAAGAANNCACGTCGCTTATCTGTAGGAGAACCAGGATTAAATAGCAGGATCCCATTCTCGTCTCTTAGCAAGGGCTGATGTGAATGACCGAAGAGAATACAATCCACCTCATCATTCGCAAAAGCAAGCAGTGCGTTCCCATCCGTTCCTTTACGGGAATGTGGCGTATGTCCATGTACCATGCCAATCCGGATTCCTTCAAGGGTAATAATCTTGCGCTCTCCGAAACGCGCAATGATCTCATCCCCATCATTATTTCCGGCAATCCCCT
>DOJM01000463.1:2143-2438 GCA_003529225.1 Paenibacillus sp. | reverse complement strand
TTATTCATATATCTAATATTCAAATAATTGTACGATTTGCTTAAGCGAGAAGCAAGTTCTGTGACTTCTTCTACTCCGTAGCTAGTTCTCTCTATCCTGCCAATTCCACAGTCTTACTTCCCCAACATGCATATTGCTGACCCATGTTTCTTCCTTCAGCTTGAGCAGTTCTTTCACCGGACCGGTTACGACAGCTCCATACAGCTTAACTCCATTCTTCTCTATATAACTAATGGAATCATCCAGATCAATGAATGGAATCACCCTTGTGGAGATGGATTTATACTCCTGCATC
>DOJM01000463.1:344-2052 GCA_003529225.1 Paenibacillus sp. | reverse complement strand
TTGATTCCTGTGTCACTTTCATATCATCCGCATGCCAAATTGGCATATATGGAAACCCTAATGGATCATTAACTACTGGCTGTCGTGTCCGTGGACCTGTATCTACCGCAAACCATAAAGGCTGGAGATTCTTAGGCTCAAACTTCTTCAATAGCTCATCTGNNGGCTTCCGCTACCGTCCCCTCTGGGAGCTTCTCTAATCTCTCCCACTCACTGCCATTATCCATACTATTTTCCGCATCATTCTTACCCTGTGGATATACAAAGTAATAACCAACACTTCTACTCTCATTCGTCCAGGAATAGTTGTAGAGCCTAGCCCATCCAAATAGAAGCTTCATTGAATAATCTCCGACAGTGATTTGTTCATCTCCCACTTTTTTCTCTATCTTACTTGTCAGATTCATACTAAAAAATGGACCTGTACCACTACTCAAATGTACAATCGTATTCGGCTGTGAGACAGCAATAGCGGAAGAAACAACATCACGGTATTTCTCTACTCTCTCCCCAGTACCATAAAATATCGCACTGATAATACTGCAAATAATCATGAAAATTAAGAACGCAGAAATTACCGTTAAAGTATTCGATATCCGAGCTCTCCATTTACCGCGGCGGATGATCTTTTTTTCCTTGCCAGGTCTGTTTCTTTTACTCTTTCCGAATGTTATGCTCTTATCCTCACCTGAAGCCGGCTTTTCCTCACCCATGAGTTCATCCAGATAAGCCTGATAAGCTTCCATCTTCTCCAGTTCGCGCTCCACTTCATCCCTATCCTCGTTAGCAAGGGTACCTTCGCCGTACCTTCTTAACTTCTCCTTGAACTCCTCACTCATGTTCGTTCCTCCTCCGCTCTGCTTCACGCAGCTTCTGTCTTGCTCGAAAAATCAATATCTTATATTGAGACAAGCCCACATTCATAATGTCGGATGCTTCCAGATAACTAAGACCATGAAAATCATGCAGTAGCAGTGCATGCCTCTGATTGTCCGGTAGCTCACCTATCGCATTCCTCATCTCTTCCCAACGTTCCTGCCGAAGCAGCGTGCTTTCCGTGGTATCTGGATGGGCGAGCTGTTTAAAAAAATCCTCACTCTGAACAGTACTGCGTCCTTCCTTCCGCTTATAATCTACGAAGGCATTGTACGCGACACGGAATAACCACGGCTTAATCTTCTCGTCTTTACAATCCTCCAAATATAAATAAGCACGGTAAAAGGTCTCCTGCATTAAATCTTCGGCCGCGTGATGATCACCACAAAGGGAGCGCAAATAGCGGTAAATATCCATCACATACATCTGATATATTTCATCCAGTGAATTTCGCTTCATGCACTCCCCCCTTAACCTAACCACGTATACTCGCATAAAAAGTTACAGCTAAATTTAGCAACTAGTATGAATATACCAGTAATTCTATGGAAAAAAGCAAAAAAAGCCTGCTGACAAGGAGGTTTACTCCTGCCAACAGGCTTGTTGTTAATAAACATCTGATATCAATTCTTCATTCAATTCTCCAGGTTACTCTGCTTACAGAACAAGTTCAACTTCTTTGATCATTTCACTAACGGATACCAAACCGCCACCGGACAAGTACCAATAGTTAGGATCTAGGTAAATGATTTTACCGTTTTTGAAGGCATTTGTATTCTTCACGAGATCGTTCTCAACCGTATCCTTCGCTGAGCCAGATTTGCTGCCATCA
>DOJM01000463.1:0-174 GCA_003529225.1 Paenibacillus sp. | reverse complement strand
TTCCTTGTCAAATATTTGCCCCAACGTCTTCACATTTTTTGTAAAGGATTCCATGTAATTCGCATTATCTACAGCAACGTACAGTGTAGGAGCAATTTTGCTGAATTCTTCATAAGAATCTTGCTGTCTGCCGGAAATGATGATCAGATCAGGAGAAAGACTATTTATTTTTTC
>DOJM01000462.1 GCA_003529225.1 Paenibacillus sp. | reverse complement strand
GTTCTGTACATCCCTAGTCTATTAAGTAAGGTGAACTCCTGAATACGGCCATGCAATATTACTGAGTAGGTATTATTAATCATCACATAGCTGAAACCGATGAGAATGGCCATAAACATTAGAATCAAATTGGTCACAGATTCTAAGTCTTCCTTCATTGATGGAGAGGTCCAACTGCTGTTAATCATATTTGAGAAATTCAACAGCACTTGAAGCGAGAAGCTGACCAGAATTACACTAGCCACAAGCAATATAAATGTAAGCACTAATCTCAGTTTATGTCTGTACATGTTCTTCACAACATAGGAGAACATTCCATTCCACCTTTCTTTGTCTTCCCTGCTAAGATAGGTTCATATTACGTAGTGATTTAAAAAACTTTATAACTNNCTACCAGTATCGAAATAACGTTAGAATTTAGAATATGTAACCCTAAAAAGTCAACGACTAGCTTGATCCAGTAATATATACCTGCGAATGTCATTCCGTAGGACAGAAGAAAATATCCAATCATAAGCCATCCCTTCCTGCTCATGACGGGCCTTCCCTGCCCCTTTATCTGAATAATCCGACTCATCTGCTTTAGCATATTCCAACGTAAGCCTTCTACTCCAAATAAAATAGCAGCAACATGATAACCATCGCTGACTCCCAGTAAGGATAAATTGCTTATTATCGCACCTAAGTTCATGATCATTAGCACAGCAAATTTCCAATCAGATGTTAAACAAAGTAATAACCAAAATAGGCTAGCTTGGATAAGGTTAAAATACACCCCTGCCATTAAAATTAGTGCCTTCTTCTTGCTAGTGGTTGCATACAGGTTTTTGTACTTAATATAGAAAACAGGACTTATCCCCATATGAATCAAAAAGTTAAATGATTTNNATTACTGATAAAAAAATCCCAACTCCTACAACAACATATTCCCATAACGCTACCTCATTCCATCGAAAGCTCTTACTTTCCCTGTAGGTTTCAACTACGATTTGAGGATCTCTTATAATCAAAAACATACCGACGATTATACTAATCCATGACAGGATCATTATAAACACTAGTGTTCTTCTGAGAAGTAATCCATACTTTTCTTGGATAGCAGCCATTGGAGCTTCAAACAGCTTTTTTCCGGATAACTCCAATTCCACCTTACTTACCGTTTTCTTCTCCGTACCATAGAAAAGTCCCTTTTGGTACAGAAATTCAATCCCCTTACTAATATCAATGGATTGCCCTAATTGATTTCTTAATTCCTCTTCAATCTGTTCCTTATTCGTTAAGCCATTGAGATAAGGAATTAATACTTTAAAATAAAGGTATTGTTGTTCATCTAGTTTTAGATAGATTTCCCTTTCATCGCTCAATAGAAAATACTTTTTTTTGCTGAATCCTGGATCCTCATACAAGGTTAAATCATCTACAACTCTCATATTCCCCAGTGATAATTCACTCATCATTGGGCCTGTTTATTGGCATTGGCTACATTATTCCAAAATCTAGTATACATATCTGTACCTTTTTTAAGATTTGCCAATGCTTTCAAACATTCTTCTACATTTGCTATTTGAAATACACAACGGCTGTCTAATACCTCATACATGTCACCTGTTGACAAATATTGAATGCCTTTACACCAAAACGAGCATACGCTTTGTGCTATGCAGACCTTGCAACGATCTCCATCCATGCGGTCAATATTGGCCTGTACATTTACTTTTTCCCGATCCATTCCACCATCTCTAACATTTCCCAATAAAAACTGATCATCATTACAGAACATATGGCATGGATATATACCCCCATCAGTATCTACAAATACTGAATGTCCTGCTGAACAACTATCCACATATTTGCCCTTGGCCAATTGAATCAGAGCTGCGATCATTCCCTTTGCCCGAATAACAGGAGTCTCTTCATATAATTTGTTTATATAGTATCGTGTTATTTCTCGTACCATCTGATCCAATACCTCAAGATGTGCTTTGTCTTTGATTTGAAGATCAGCATGATCAGTTTCGACAACAACTATCGCCAAATTCTCAGTTTCATACTTTTCCATAATCTCAAGCCACTCGGCAGCTAAACCTGGTTTATATTGTTTTATATGATTCTGATTAATGGTCATTTGAATACTAAAGCTAACTCCATGTGATTTTGTCTTTTCAATAGCTTTAATTACCGTATCGTAGATACTGGCTCCTTCTTTTTGAACAATTCTAGCTATATCATTAATTTCTTTAGGACCGTCAAAGCTCATTACAATTTTAATGTTATGCTGTTTAATGAATTCTAGTTTTTTATTTGTTAATAGAGAGCCATTAGTGCTGATTCCTATATAAGGAACTTCTCTGCCTCTACTAATGAAATATTGTTCAAATTCGGGCACAAAACTCTCAATTTCCTTGAAGTACAAGAGTGGTTCACCACCAAAAAAACTAATACTCTTAATCCCCTCAGGATACATTTCGTCAATGGCTTTTACAGAATCGAGATACAAATCACTACTTATGTATTTAGACTTCACTTCTGAATCCCCATATTCTCCTTCCCCTGCAAAACAATATACACAACTCAAATTACAGGTTCTTGAAGACATGAACGTAATTCCGATACTTCCCTTTCCATATTCTCTATGTTTGGGTGTTATACTTACCTCTTTTAGCTTTTCGAAAGTTTGATAAATGACTTCATCGCTCATTTTTTCCATATCCGCATGCTTTGGAACCCTTGCAATTTTAGAAGAAGGTGCATGATAAAGTAAATTGTAATCCTCACCCTCTACTTCAACAGGAAAAAAGTGTTTGACTGTCATGAATATCCTCCTATTAGCACAATTGTTGACCTAATCATTCATGTGTTATTTTACAATATATTTCATTTATTACATTAAAGTATTGGATACATTAAATAATATGATATTAATCATGAAAATACATTTTATGAGATTAATATGAATATTTTCCCTGAAAAAAAAGGTAGGGGTACTTATGTTTGGAAGAGGATAGGTACTTCGAGTGAGGAGGTTGGATAGCAAAAAGAGGAGCGATGCTCCCCTGATCAATACTTTGACACTTAGAATGGTGTGGCTGGAGTATTTAGTTTTGAAGTAAGGTTACCTGATCAAACGCTTTAAAAGTCTCCCCGCAGATTTTACCCGTGGGCGCTTTAAATGCTCCTGTACATAGCGATAATCCGTCAATTCAACATTAGCATCACGAATCGCATAGGTAAAATCATCATCAAAGGGTAGGCGATATTCCCAGACTCGCTTCTCCCAATGCGGTATATTTGCAAGCATCCATGGATCGTCGATTCCGGGATGAATATAGGTTTCACTAACACCATTAGGCAGCGAATACAGCTTAGCAATAATGGATTGTTTGAAACGATCGTACGTCTCACCCTCCTCCACACTAAAAGGATGCGACAACAAGTAATCAGGAATCGGGACTCCAAGTGTATCGGCCAGCCCGGATCCAAGTGCAACAGGACGGTCAATATTTTTTAGCGATCCCAGAAGGGGATCCTCAGGATGGATGTATCGAAAGAACCGTGATGGCAATCCCCAGCGCGAAATTCTCCACAACGTCTGCGGGAGTAAGCTGCGTCCTGTTTCAATACCATATAAACTTCCCATATGGTTGTCTACATGACTAATCACTATTCCGGATTGTTTCACTCTCTCATACTGCGCAACAATCTCCTTCAGCACAGCTTTTGTCTGTGCCCCCTGCTCAAACTCTTTCACCGTCTTATATTGATGCCCGCCATCGTCATGTAGTGAAGAATCCCCCGTCAGGCTGCTCCAGCGTAAAGCCTCAAACTCACTAGTCATCGTCAAATGAAGGCCCACATTTGGTTGTTGCCTACGGCTACACCATCTAGCTGCCTCCTCAAATCCAGGGGCGACCGCCATTATCGTCGCGGAAGATACTTTTCCCTCTTCTAATAGATGCATAATCGCCTGATTCATGGCAGGGCTTTGCCCAAAATCATCACAATTGATGATTAATTTTCTGATCATAGTCAGCATCACCTCTCAATTGCCCCGTAAATGTAAATTTAATAGTAAAAGATATGACGACAGATATGGCTAGGAGACATAACGGTACCACGCTTATTAAATACCGGAACGTTGCTTCTGGATCAGACCCTGGGTCATCGCCACCCTTGTAACCAAAGATCATCCCTATAATGAAAAAGGCCAGCGCCGAGATTAATCCGCTCGAGCGAGTGATGAATCCACTTACTGCGGTATAGATGCCTTCTCTTCTCAGACCTGTCTTTTCCGCATCCTCATCAATAATTTTGCCACCTACGATCGCTGGGGTTACTAGAAATCCTGCTAGTCCGAAACCGACAACAATGCCAGCGGCTACACCACTTACAAGATCATAACCGAACCATAGCGGAATGACAGATAAAGCATATAGGATAAGCGATAGCCGCCATGCCTTGACCCCATCCATCTTACGAATAATCCAATACCACACGAACACTAATGGAATGACCGAGACAAAGACAGCCGCGAGCATAATAGACACCTGTGCTTCTGAAATATGTAGAACATATTTTGCATAAAAGGGAATCATCGAGCTTACAAGTCCATTAACCGTTTGGGCAAAAGAGTTCGAAATATTAAACACCCAGAACTTCTTATTCCGAATCGTCTCCCGAAAAGCCGGGATGAGCTTCAACGGTTCGGTCTTAGTGGTCTCTTTCTTCTCTTGGACATTCATCATACATAAAAACNNAGCCATATTAGAGAAGTTAATCGCTGCAAATAGGATGGGCGTTAAGGCCGTACCGATTAACAGAGCAACCACTTGATACCCTTGCTGAATCGCCGAGGCTTTTGCCCGAATACGATCTCCACGGAAGAGCTCCGGAAGCAGTGCGCCATAGTTCACCCACAAGACCGTAGCGACAGCCTCATAGAAAATAAGTGTCACTAGAAACCAAGTGAAGAGTCCATTCTCAGATAATCCGCCGGGTGGAGAGAACACCAGCACAAACGCCAGCATAAATAGCGGAATCGAGCCGAACACCCAGGGTCTACGCCGACCATAGCGGGTATTTGTGCGGTCTGACCAGTATCCAAACAGCGGATTATTCACCGCATCCCAGATCAGAAAGATTGTTCTGGCCAGTGTAGCAAG
>DOJM01000062.1 GCA_003529225.1 Paenibacillus sp. | reverse complement strand
GTTCAGTAAATATAATGGTCAATCTCCCATCCGATTCCGCAAGGAAAGCAGGCAGGTGAGCTCATCGGAGAATCGTCCATTTACCACCGCCAGATTCTCCATTGGCGAGAACATATCCTCCCGATATAATGTTGTTGAATATGATAATCATTATCATTACTGTTATCATAATAAAATAACCGGAGGGTCTTCACCTATGCGAATAACAAAGCCATCAAGTTTTATTGTAGCGATGCTGCTTAGCTTTACCTTGCTTTTAAGTGCTTGCGGATCTGCAAACGTTGGTTCTAATGCCACGAATTCTAAGGGATCCAAAGCTTCTGAAGTNNTTCAAGAACAATCTCTACGGTAAAGGGAGATATTGTTGTTCCAGCTAATCCAGAGAGGGTTGTCGTGTTATACCTTCAAGGGGATCTTGTTGCACTCGGCATTAAGCCAGTAGGTACTTCGAGTGTCTTTGAAGGAGCTGCCTTTGCAAAAGAGCTGGGGGGTATTGAAGATCTAGGTTCATGGTATGAGCCTAATCCAGAGGCTATTATGGCAGTAAAGCCAGACTTGATCATAGCTGCTTCTGAAGAAACTTACGAAATCCTTAAGGATATTGCACCGACCATTCCAATTCCTTATGAAAAAATGGCGACGGATGAACGTATAATGAAGATTGGCGAGGTATTTGGCAAGGAGCAGGAGGCACAAGCTTTATTAGATAATTTCCACGAGAAGTTGGAGAAAAGTAAGCAGAAGCTTAATGAACTTGGAATTTTAGATAAGACAGTAACCATTATCGAGGGCGGCAAAAAAGAGATGGCGGTGATCGATAGCAAGCTTTACGGAAGGGGCTCTCAGATCATTTATGAATATTTAGGACTAAAAGCACCAGAGATTCTTCAGAAGAAGATTGATGGCAGGGAGAAGGCTACTGGAGGGTTTGTATCCTTAGAAGTGTTACCTGAGTATATAGGAGACTTCGTGTTCCGCTCTGTATGGGATGGGGCTGATGATTTGTCGGACAATCCCATTTGGAACAGCATTCCTGCAATCAAAGAAGGTAGATTGATTGAAATTGGGTTTGATTTTTCATATTATTCCGATATNNAGTTGAAAAGCTAGTGTCAGCGTATGAAAAAAAATAGAAAGCTAGATGAAGGAACAACCGTTATCTCTGATTTAAGAGGCAAATCATATTTCGGTCTGTTTATACTCCTAGGGATACTGCTGCTGCTGCTTTCAGTAGCAGCTTCTATCTCTTTTGGCTCTGCTTCCATGAGCCTGAAGATGGCATGGACAGCGATTTTTAATTTTGATCCTGAACTGACCGAGCATCAGATTATTCATGCCCTTCGTATTCCGCGTACGGCGGCTGATATTATTGCGGGTATGTGTCTCGCGGTAGCAGGAGCGGTTATGCAAGGCTATACGCGAAATCCCCTAGCCGATTCGGGATTAATGGGAGTAAATGCAGGAGCAGCTCTTGCAATGGCCGTTACACTAGTTTTCCTTCCAGGGCAACTGCAGACGACAACCTTACTAGTTAGCTTTATTGGCGCAGGACTTGGTGCAGGATTAACGTATCTTGCCGCTTCAATGAATCGTTCGGGAATGACACCTCAACGGCTGGTGCTAGCTGGAATATCAATTACAATGCTATTTGGAGCTGTGGGATCATTTATCTCATTAAACTATGGAATCGGTCGTGCCCTTGCTTATTGGACTTCGGGTAGTGTGGCTGGAGCAACATGGATGGAAATTAAGCTAGTTATTCCTTGGTTCTTAGGTGGATTGGCTTTGTCATTATTCATTGCACGCTCTATCACTGTTTTAAACTTGGGGGAAGAGATCGCGAAAGGCTTCGGGCAACGGATCGTTCTCGTTAAGATGATAGCTACGCTTGCGGTCCTTTTACTTGCGGGTGTAGCAGTTGCACTTGTAGGACCAATCGGTTTTGTAGGGTTGATTATTCCGCATATCATGCGTTTTTTTGTAGGTGTAGATTATCGTTATATTATTCCGGCATCAGCCATTTACGGCGGTGCACTTATGGTTGTGGCGGATATCGCAGGAAGGCTGATTAATCGTCCGGCAGAGACTGCACTGGGCATTATTTTTGCTATGATTGGTGTTCCTTTCTTCTTGCTAATTGCGAGCAAAGAGAGGAGAGCCTTCAAATGAATGTTGTTAAATCGCATAAGGCTACATTATGGATTCTATCTCTCTTAATATTGCTTATTGTTGGAGCTATTCTTAGTCTTAATATGGGAAAGGTATCTCTCAATCCACTTGAAGTATTTCAAGTATTGCTTGGACAAGGTCCAGAGGAGCATAATCTCGTTGTTTATAAGTTTCGTCTTCCCCGGATCGTATTAGCGATACTTGTTGGATTTGGGATGGCACTGGCAGGTGCAGTTATGCAGGCGTTGCTGCGCAATGATCTGGCTGATCCCGGCATGCTTGGTATTAGCTCCGGTTCAGGTCTTATGGTGTTGCTGATTATCTCAACTGTAGGTATTCAAGGCACCGCTATAACATTATTACTGCCATCTATGGCATTCTTGGGCGGTTTGCTGGCAGCAGCTCTGATATATGTTCTAGCCTATAGAAAACGTCGTATGATTTCTTCTACACGACTTGTCTTGACTGGTGTTGCGATCAATATGGGGTTTAGTGCGCTGTCGTTATTCCTGACTTTAAAGCTTGATGACCAGAAGTATGAGTTTGCGCAGCGTTGGCAAGCAGGGTATTTATGGGGGGACAAGTGGTCTTATATCAGTTTGCTGGCACCGTGGGTATTACTGTTATTCGCATATATTATTTCCAATTTTAGGACATTGAACGTCTTGGTGCTAGGCAACGACATTTCGATAGGATTAGGAGTCGCTGTAAAACGGAAATTTTTGCGTCTGGCGATTGCAGCTGTAGGCATTGCTTCTGGCTGTGTAGCGCTCGGGGGTTCAATCTTCTTTATTGGATTGATTAGTCCACATGTGGCGCGCAAGCTGGTAGGTCACGACTACAAAGTACTTCTACCAACTTCAGCACTTATTGGTGCGCTACTACTGCTTGTAGCGGATACGATTGCTCGGACGGTCAGCTTTAAGTCGGATATTCCCGCAGGGATTATTGTAACAATGCTGAGCGTGCCTTACTTCCTATATCTATTGATGCGTTCAAAATAGATATCCATTATTACTCCGGCTGCATATTGACCCCATACCCCTATATCACCTGAATTGGATCTTGAACCCTTAATGTATGGAGGGACGGGGAGTCAATCTGAAAACGCGTGTTCATGGTAGGGAGTGTCCTCTCGTGGCAGCCTGTGGCGGAGAAGCGTCATGTTNNGCTGCGGATTATATCACAGTTTAGATATCACTTCAGGTGGATGCCAAACATCAAAGAGTTGGGGCGATTGAGTGGACGCCATCCGGAGGAGATAATTATGGGGGTTAAGTTGCTGTCTGCGGAGCATTATTTAGGTTGGGGTGTTTCTACTTCTATCGAGATAACTATTATTATTGAGCGTTGGGAACGGAATGTGGCGTACAAAAAAACACCACAACAAGGCACAGAGAGAGCGGCAGCGGCAGTGGTAGTACTATTATAGATTACGGGCTTTATCATCAGAAGAGGTCAATGTGACCAAATTGGACGGTAATGAACGTTGGGAAACGAAAATGATCATGA
>DOJM01000009.1:9188-11903 GCA_003529225.1 Paenibacillus sp. | reverse complement strand
CGGACGGATATCGGTATAGCTTGCGTATACCCCATTTCCGCCTTTAGCTGGATCGGAAGCTACTGTAGAGGAACCAGGAATTGTATTTCCTTGACCGAATGTACCTGTCCAGCCGCTTGGAAAATAAACCTCTTTCGTGAAGTAGCGAGAATAGTCTCCACGACTTTCTGTAGCTGCAATACCGATACCATCATTATAGCCCCATGCTGTATCTAACAACGATTTGGCCAGTACTTGAGCTTCTCCCCCAAGCGTACTGTAACTGCCATGCTCAGCCTTTGTACCCGCCGCAAAGAATGTAAGTGCCTTAATATAGCTACCCAATACACCTGTGTCTTGGCTTGGACTCTTAGTGACAGCCTTCAGGTTGCTGTTGGCGGTAGAGCCACTGTAGCCGTTCCAACTGTTAGGTTGTCCTGTCCATTCCACATTACCTGGAATCCAGAATTCTCCCGGTGCAGATACCGTAGCCACTTGTGGATTGGTTCCTCCCAGAATTCGATTACCTTGGCTGTTCAGGTAGTAACCTTCAGCATCGGTAACTGGACGTTTATTGGTAAAGGCATAATCTGCAGACCAATCCACCCATTTTTCCACAACCTGTTTAGCCATCCTAAAGTTGTCTGAAGTAGTGTCTCCGTTAGAAGCAAGGATATAGTACAGCTCTGCTACCCGCTCCACACTCCATGCCTGCATTCCGAACCAGTTATTGGATGGAGGGTCGTGGTAGACTGGAGCTTCATCATATGCCATTCCATAAAAAGTACTGGTTCCAGCTGGATAAGCCTTGTAGGCACCTTGATAACTATTGGTCGCTCCACCGGCAATTGCACCTTCAGAGGACTGCAGCCAAGTATAGAATTCCAATTGACGTTTCAGAGAATTTCCCCAATCCTGCCTAGCTGTAGCTGATGACGGGATCAGACCGCCTTCCGAATCAGAAAGTGCATATGCAGCCACGACATTTTGATACCCNNGAGCATGGCTCGCGCCGATTCTCCAAGCCCAGTTTCCTGTCGCTCCAAGTCCACCGCCCCAAGCGGTATACCAAGCCAAAAGATACTGATTGGAGTCTTTGCCAGTCCCGGCATCAGGGGTACCGTCAGTAGCAGCACTTCCTACTTTTTGGAAGTATTTATCATACATGCCGTAACGCAGGAAGTCGCCCATTTTCTTCGCTTTATTCAAATACACGGTATTGTTGTAGCCAAGCTCTTTAGCCCAGTACATTGCTTGTACAGCCCGTGCATCGGCATCTGTAGCATTTGTGTAACGCCATTGTGCGGAAGGCACGTTAGTTTCTTTTGTGAACAAACTCATGAAGCCTTCGTTTGCCTTTCCGAACGTTTTGTCATCTTGAGACGGGTGAGGGACCGCTTCCCAAACGGACTCTTGTTCACCCCGTTGGAATGTATTCACATAAGCGGCTGTATGCGTAGGATTGAGCAAATTGCCGAAGCCGTACCAGTTGTCCACGTCTACCAGCCAGTGCATCAAGTAGGTCTGGTTGTTGCCATATGTCGCCTTCAATTCAGTATCCAGCGGATCTTTACCGGCTGCATACTGGCCACCTAGCTGACTTGGGTACTGATCCGGCTGAGCATGCTCTGCTGCATACGTAGCCGGGCTATTCGGATTGTAGTAACTCATGGTTGGCTGCTCTTCCTTGCCATCACCTTCGTTAATAGGGATGATATACTTCTCCATGTTGTCCCAAGCTGATTCCAGCTNNGTGTGATAACCATAGAGTACCTCAAGCCACATCCAATAACTGTAAGCTTCCGAGGTCGTCATATGTCCGTAATCAGGGGCTTCACTCATCAAGGTCTCTACCGCATGATAAGGCACTCCTTCGGCAGAGAAGTAACCATTTGCTGGGTCTTTTAGCTGCGCATATAATTGCAGAGATCGGGTCTGCTCCGTAGTAGAAGCGTGAGCAGTCTGAGGTCTAAAATTAAATAGACCAGTCATAAGTGAGAGAAATAGGAATGCGGCCATCATTACAGAAACAGGCTTCTTTATTAAGCTCAATTTCATCATCTTAGGCAAGCTCCCTCTCTTGGATATTTTTATGGTTCTAAGCCCCATACAAGTGTTTCACCTTGATAAAGTGTAACCTTATTCCAATCGGCATAACTCTGCTGAGCTGCGCTGTAAGAATAATCATCCAGTTCGTTGTAAGCCGTCCAATCCGTCTTATTCGTACGTGCCTGAATCTCGCCGCTATCGCCGCCAGGCGCTATGCTTCCAGCCCCTGCACCAAAAGAGATCTCCAGATAATAATTCGCGCCCGTACTCGCGGGATTCAGCTTAACAAAGCTGCCGCTTACATTACCACTGCCCACTACANNTTGTCCCCATCTACAGTGAAATAATAACGCAGCTTCAAGCCGCCAAGTGCTACGGACTCGGTTCCTGTATTCATAATTCGGAACTGAGGGCGGATCTGTCCATCGCTGGCATTCGTATCATTCGTACGATATTGTACCTTCAAATTACCCGTTGTGGGCGATGTCGTATCCTGGGGTTTAGCACTAACCTGTGCAGATGGCAGGCTCTCCCCTACAGCATTTGTGGCCGTGATCACATAATAATAAGTGGTTCCGTTTAAAAGTCCACTATCCATGTAATCCGTTCCCGTGACATTTCCAATCACCACATATGGACCTCCACTGACTTCACTGCGTTTAACGGTATATCCAGTAACCCCGCTGA
>DOJM01000009.1:3503-9162 GCA_003529225.1 Paenibacillus sp. | reverse complement strand
CAAGAGCCTGAACGTTAGTCGGACGCGCTGGTACTTGAGGTTGTCCACCTCCCGCAGGAAGTTCTCCATACATATGCACACCTGCATCAAATACCGGAATATTCGTTGTTTTTACAGGAGTTGCTCCTTGAGCTGCCACCCCTTGGAATGAGAAGTCATTTGCATTATTCCAAAAATTAGTGTTCATCGGAGCCGCTATTCGGAATTGAATCTCCTTACGGTGAGCAGATTGTCCACCCGGATAAATCAAAGTCCCTGTAAAATCGACCTTAGTATAGTAAATATGGTTAGCTGCATCGTAAGGCTGAAGTGTAGACACCGTTCCACCCTGATTGTAGCCTCCCGCTCTAACTGTGATATCTTCAGGACCATAACCCGCCGCGATCGCTTCACTAAGATCTACATAGTAGTTAAAAGACATCTCTTTACTAGCTCGTGCCGGCCATCCCGTTCGGTTATTCAGCAATGCTCGAATCTCTACGAAGTTACTGCCACTAGCATTCACAGAGGCTTCGACAAACATCTCATCTTCACGTGTCTCTGCAGGCGGAAATTGTGCAAGCGGCTGTTGCCCTTGTCCATGCAGCAGCACCATTTTTGCAATAGCTCCTGTAAAAGCTGCATTGTAATCGGTTGCAACTTCATTCGAGACATAATCGTTAATGGAATCGGTGTAACTGTCTGTTTTGGACGGGCCTCCAACGAGTGCTCCATACAAGACATGACGATGATTTACCGGAACAGTCTGACTATCATTCCAAGATCCATGAGAGGTACGATGATGAGGATGCTGAGGAGAATTATTACCAAAACCGATGACATAACTGCTGTTTCGTGGATTGTCGCCCAGCATATACGTAATTTGTCTCTCCGCGAAAGAGCGCGCCGTGTCTTTCTTCACTGGATCGCTCACCCAGTCAGAATAAACGAAGGCCATAAAAGCCTGATTGGCTGCATAACGCAATGCGCCCCATTGATCCAGATGGGCTAGTCCACCAGGAGTATANNNNTCGTCCAATACCGCATATTCCGTTCAGTGGATTGAATGAACTTGGTCTGCCCGGTGATTCGTGACAACAGTAATTGAGCGCCATAATGCTTGTCATCCCAAGACTGCGTCCACTGATAACCCCAGTTTCCAGCTTGATTCGTTTCCCATTGATCGCTTGCTGCAATAGCCTTATTGAGATACTGTTGATCGTTAGTCGCCAAATACAACCAGACAGCGCCCCAGCTCAATTCATCCGCATAACCGCTCCAAGAATTATAATATTGTTTGGCATCGGTAATGCTGTCGGAATAGGAGCCGCGATAAGTGTCAGCAAAATTATAAAGCTGTTTAGCATGCAGCAGCAGCTTGTCCGCATATACGGCATCCGTATCCCTGAAAATAATGGAGGCGGAAGCTAACGCTGCAGCTGTTTCAGCGGCCAGATCTGATCCGGGGTGATTGGCATCGATTTTGTAGGAAGGTCTCTGCATCTGCATAACTTCTGCAGGTCCCCACCAATTATGATCGGTTGTGCCATTGCCTACCTGTCCCCACAGCTCGTTCGGCGCTGTATGAGCTTTGACAAAATAATCGGTCGCCCAGCGAATGTTGTCTAATATTTCCTCCAGCTGCCCAGACGCCACATATCCTTGCTTGTACTCATAAACCGACCATGCCAGCATCGTCGTAGAATATGCCATGGGCAGGCCAAATTTAACGTGGTCACCGGCATCGTACCAACCGCCTGTCAGATCATGTCCCACATCCACCCCGTCCAAAAGACCGGAATCCCCCCGCCACTCTACCCGATTACTATCTGGTAATTCACCAGACCGCTGTGTTTCATAGAAGTAAATAGATTTTTGCAGAACCTCCGCATAATTGTAATCTCCGGCAGCCGCATCTGCAATCGCCGTTTGAAATGCAGCATTCGAACAAAATGTAAGCGCAAACAAAAAACTGAAAACCAGTCCCTGTTTCCTATACCTCTTGAACATTTCTACTTCCCCTCTCTTCATTGAATGCCACATGAAAGATATTGCACCTCTGTCCCGTAACACCTCCCTCACTTGAGTCAGGTACTCTTCATTACTATCATCCATCACCTCAATCTAAGAGCTATGTTTCGCTAAAGCTTCGCTCTCATCCAAAATATACCATATATTTCATTAAAATACTATATTTTTACAGCCAAAAATACATAAAATATAGTAAATTATGTTAAAAGTAAAAATAAGAAAAACAGCAGTTCAGGATTTCTCCTTGAACTGCTGTTCATGAATAACTTCTTACTGAGCTACTTCAGCTTTATCTGCAGATACTGCGATGTCGTTATAGTAGAGTCCAGTGCCATCACCAATCGCATAATTCAGGACACGGTTGTTAACTGGAACTACTACTGCACGATAAAGTGTTGGGAATACTGGAATTTCGTTTACCATGAGCTGTTGCCACTCTTTATAGATCTCTTTACGTTTGTCTACATCAAATGCAGCCTCGGAAACCCCTTCGGCGAGCAAACGATCATTCTCTGCACTTGCATAACGAGGGAAGTTATAGATTGCATCTTTACCGTATAGACCTGTTGGGTCGACGTCAATCCCTACCCCCCAAGCGCCTTGATACACATCAACGGTAGGATCATCCTCACCATTTTGACCAATGCGATCATAGAAGGTATTAAATTCTACCATCTCCAAAGTTACATTCAGACCAATTGCTTTCCAGGATTGTACATAATATTGAGCCAGCGGCTCAGCAATGTCTCCACCAGTCATCGAAATGAAATTAATCTTCAGCTCGCTGCCATCTGGATTCGTTCTAAATTCACCATTAAGCTTATAACCAGCATCATCCAAAATTTTCTTGGCTGCTTCTTGATCGTAAGCTACGCCCGGATTAGTAGCATCATGGAATTCCGGATGGGACGGTGGAATTAAAGTTGTCGCATTCCAGCGAAGACCATTATAGAATTTCTTACCCACTGTATCGTTGTCTACAGCAGCCCACATGGCTTTACGCAGGTTCACATCCGCCATTTTAGCTTTAGGATCGGTAGCAACAACTTTTTTCTCTGCATCCCATTTCCCCAACTTAAATCCAATATACGTATAAGCACGGTCAATCGCACCCAGGAATTCAACGTTTGACATCTTTGCATTATCCGGGAATTGATCAACAGGGAAGGAATCCACTAAGTCAACTCCACCAGATTTCAATTCTTGCACAATCGTTGTAGGGTTGATAACCTTCAGAATTACCTTATCCAGTTTAGGAGCTCCACGCCAGTAATCGTCATTCTTAACGAATACTACAGATTCACCAGGAACAATGCTTTCCACTTTGAAAGCTCCAAAGCCAATCGGCTTTTGACGTAATTCAGGAGAAGAGGAAATTTTAGCAACATCCATACCACCAAAGANNAGAAGGTGTAGATTTCAGGTAAGTAATTTGCAGTTTCTTATCACCCAGCACCTTAATTCCAGAAATGGTCTTGGCCTTACCAGAGTGGTACTCATCCATACCTTCAATATTCGTAAAGTCAGAACCGTAACGCGGTCCATCGTATTTCGGATTACCAATAACCTCATGCGCGAACAACCAATCTTCTGCTGTTACTGGCTTGCCGTCCTGCCAGTTCACATTGTCGCGAATTGTAAAGGTAAAGGTACGTCCATCCTCCGAGACTTCATACGTTGCTGCACCATCATTTGTATATACATAGTCTTTATCCCATGTTAACAAACCTTCATCAAACCAATTCAACACTTGTGCATCCGGATCTCCAGAATAGAAGTTCCAGTTCAAAGTACCTTCAAAAGGACTGTCGGAAACGAGTCCAAAGGTAATCGAGCCTCCATCGATAGCTTCACCTTGATTGGTCTTAACATTACTGAAATCTTTAATGTTATAAAGTCCGTCTTCTGCTTCTGGTGCTGCAGTTGCTTCTGCGGTTTCCGCAGGGGCACTGGCACTAGGGGCTGCTGTTGACTCAGCCGCTCCGTTGTTGTTCTTGGAGCCACAGGCTGCAAGGGCGAACAACATTACAAACATTAATGAAACCAGTAGTGCCTTAGAACGGATGGGTTTTCTCATTTAATCATTTCCTCCCTTATTATCCTTTTCTTTGTCTTGCGTCGGTCGCACGTTTGAGCGCTTGACCNNCCAGATCCACCATCTGAACTCAAGTGTCTGCGGATTTCTCGCATAGCTCACTAGAGTGCCCAGACTGGGTGTACTTTCCGGAAAACCAAAACCTAGAAAGGATAGGCCTGATTCCAATCCAATATTAGCGGCCAAATTCAAAGTCATCGTGACGATAATGATTGAGCTTAAGTTCGGCAGCACTTGTGAGAACATAATTTTAAGATTGGAGGAACCTAATGTCTTTGATGCCTGAACGTAATCGAGTTCCTTCTCTTGTAGCGTTTNNGTATTAACCTGGCAATCCCCATCCATAGAAAGGCAGTCATGATAAAGGAGAAGGTTAACGTATTGTATTTAGGAACTGCACTTACAAAAGCTATGACAATCATTAGAAAGGGTAGAATCATGAAGAAATCTACAACACGCATCGAAATATTATCTATCGTTCCCCCAAAGTATCCAGAGAACAAACCTACTAGAATCCCGATGATTCCCGTAAAAAAAGTAACCATAAAAGCAATCGACATGGAATTTCGTGTGCCTATAATTAATTGACCGAATACATCTCGCCCTCCATAATCGGTCCCCAGCCAATGTACAGCCGAAGGCTTCTCATACAGTGCGAACAAGTCAACCGTAACAATCTCTTTTTGATCTAAAAATAAGGAAATCCCATAAACGGCGGCAATAATCGTAAATAGGAAAATCAGTGAGACCAAAGCCAGTTTATCCCGCACGATCTCACGCCAAACAATCCTGAAGCCTGATGGACTTTTATCTGTTTCCTGCAGCAGAGCTAACTCTGCGCTTGTCTTTGCCATTTTATTCACCTCAAAGTGTTCATCTTCTTATTTAATCCGGATACGCGGATCTACGATACTTAAGATAATGTCTGATAACAACGCACCGACGATGGCAGCAATCCCATATAGAAGAACGAGAGCCGTTACTACGCTAAAATCCCGAATGGTTATCGAACTCAGGAACAACATACCCATACCCGGATAACTAAAGATACTTTCAACGAACACCGTTCCGCCGATCAGTCCAGTAATCTCATATCCGAAAAATGCAGCAATTGGCAGTAAGGAATTTCTCAATATATGTCGATTGTAGACGCGCGACTCTGAAGCACCTTTTGCTCTTGCGGTGAGGATGAAATCCTTTTGTTTCGTATCAATAATCTCATTCCGCAGGTATTGTACTGTCCCCACCGTTGCAATCAGCGCCATTGATATCGCGGGCAGTAGCAGATGATAGAATTTACTCCAGAAGTGGCTTAGCGTACCCGGAACTTCTCCAGGACTAACACTGNNCAATGGTGCGGCAAAGCCAATATAGGTGTATCCAGTAATGAGGCGAGCCAGCCATGAATCGTTATAACGACCGCTAGTAATACCAAGCGGAATAGCAATAAGGTATGTAAGGATCAGCGTGACAATCGCCAGCCAAAGTGTATTCATGAGGCGTTGACCGATAAGCTCTGAAACAGGCATTTTGAAACGGAAGGATTGACCAAAA
>DOJM01000009.1:0-3453 GCA_003529225.1 Paenibacillus sp. | reverse complement strand
CCCTTGAATCGCTTTAGTGATCCAATCCCAATACTGGATGTACCACGGATCATTTAAGCCCAGCTTTTCTCTCATCGCATCGATGGCCGCAGGATCAATATTTGGATCAAGCATCCCAGATAACGCATCTCCCGGCATCGCCTTCGCCATTAGAAAAACAAGAATACTTAATAGAAATATTTGAGGAATCATAATAAGAATTCTACGAACAATAATCTTCCACATATATCTCAACCTTTCTCAGGCAAGGCTACCAGATGAGTCTCGGAAATGGATTTCAATGGATAAGGCATGCCTTGTTCATCAAAATAATTCCGGTGCGCTTGTTCATATTCCAGACTTACTGATTTTCTAAACTCTGTCTGCTTCTCTCTTTGCTTAGGATCAATATCAGGAATGGCAGCAATTAGACGTTTGGTATAAATATGGCGAGGATTGTCAAAAATATCTTTAGCAGTCCCTTGCTCCACATGACGTCCTTTATACATAATCCCAATGTGATCACACATATGCCTTATGATTCCGAGATCATGACTGATGAATAGAAACGTAAGATTCAGTTCTTTTTGAATATCCTGCATAAAATTGAGCACCTGTGCCTGTACGGAAACATCCAGCGCAGAGACAGGTTCATCCGCAATAATCAACTTTGGTTTGAGTGCAATGGCTCTTGCAATACCGATCCGCTGCCGTTGACCGCCTGAGAATTCATGCGGATATTTAAGAATATTTTCAGGGCTTAAACCAACCTGNNATTCCTGCACGCGGCGTTTTTCTTCCCCTGGAGACATTTTTTCGAAATTACGCAAGGGTTCAGCAATAATATCCAGCACACGTTTCTTAGGATTCAAGGAAGAGTACGGATCCTGAAAGATCATCTGAATGTCCTTGCGGATATTTTTTTGCTTACGTACACCCTTTGAAGCCAAATCCTGTCCTTCAAAAATCACACTGCCGCTAGTAATAGAATTGAGGCCGATAATTGCACGGCCTGTAGTTGTCTTCCCTGATCCGGATTCACCAACCAAACCGTAGGTTTTGCCTGCTTCAATAGTAAAACTAACATTATCAACTGCCTTGACTACGCCAATTTCCCTTCGAAAAACGCCGCCGTGGATTGGAAAATGAACTGCTAAATTTTTAACCTCAAGAAGTCCCATTGTAGATTGCCTCCTCGTTAGTATCAGGGAAATGAAAGTTATTATGGCAGGTGCAGCGAACAAAATGCCCAGGGGCTACTTCGTGCAGCTGCGGATTTTCCTCATGCTCCCATTCCGGGATCCAAGGTGTTCGGTCCGCGAAACGGCATCCTTTACGCGGAAGATTCTGTAACGGTGGGACAATTCCCTGAATCACATGAAGTCTAGACTTCTCTTCTTTAACGGTTGGAATGGAGTTCAACAAGGATCTTGTATACGGATGCTTCGGATTAGACGTTAACGTAAAAATATCTGCGATTTCTACGATTTGCCCGGCGTACATTACCGCAACCCGGTCAGCCATTTCACTCACAACCCCTAGATCATGGGTAATTAAGATAATGCCTGCTTGCATATCGTTTTTTAATTTTTTTATAAGTTCAAGAATTTGCAATTGGATGGTTACATCTAGTGCCGTAGTCGGCTCATCGGCGATCAAAAGCTTGGGGCCATTGGCAATCGCTATAGCAATCACAACCCTCTGCCTCATTCCACCAGATAATTCGTGGGGGTACTGCTGATATGTATGTTCGGGACGGGAGATTCCAACCTTGGTCAAAAGATCAATGACCTTCTCTTTTCTTTGCTTCTTCGAAAGCTTGGAATCATGTAGGATGAGTACTTCTTCAATCTGTGAGCCGATAATCATAAGCGGATTTAAAGCGGATAAAGGATCTTGAAAAATCATAGACATTTCTTGGCCGCGCAGCTTGTTAAGTGCAGCAGGAGACATAGTAACGATGTCCTGACCCTTGTATTTGATTTGTCCGTCTATTTTAGCCCTTGTGTGCAGTCCCATAATCGAAAAGGCTAGTGCACTTTTTCCTGAGCCGGATTCTCCAACAATGGCGAGAATCTCATTTTTGCGAACGGACAGGGTAACATCGTCTACTGCAGCATAATAGTCATCTACGATTCTGAACGATGTGGACAAATTCTTGATTTCTAGTAATTCTTCGCTCAAATTAATCCCCCTAACGGCAAAAGTTTCAAAATTCACCCAATGAAATATTATGTAAATTTTGATATAACAGCATTCTTTTCATGAAACATATCAAAACATCGACTGTTATTATTATTAACACCATTAAGAATAGTACAAGTACTTCCATCGGAATTAAACCTTGTTTCTCCGTAACTTTGTAGTTCATTTTAATTAACTTATGGTAAATTATCAATCTTTTCCTATAAAAAAAATTCGTTCATGTGATTAAAAGTAACGTATAAAACAAAAAAACGGCTCTAGGCCGCCTTTTTTTGGAATAAATATTTTTTTATGTTACATTAAATTTATTTGCTTATTAGCATTAAAATGGAAGATACTACAGTCACTGGTGGACTATTGTTCTCGTCGGAGTCGTTGGTTGTGACGGATCTTAATTTCATTTCCTTGCTCGGTCGCTTGATAAAAGACACGCTGAGAAATCTCCTTTGGCAGATACTCCTGTTTCACATAATGCCCCGGAAAATTGTGCGGATATTGATACCCTTCATGCCCTAGTGCAGTAGCACCTTTATAGTGTGTATCACGTAAATGTAGCGGTACCTCGGCGGATTTAATCTCATCCATACTCGCCATCGCATTTGAAATAGCAGTATAGACGGCATTAGACTTCGGACTCTCCACCGCGAAAAGAATGGCTTGCGCAATGTTCAGCTTCGCTTCTGGCCAACCGTTATTTCTATAGGCTTCAAGTGCACTTACCGCTTGGACCATAGCCTGGGGATTAGCTAAGCCAATATCCTCACTGCTAGCTGCAATTAAACGACGAATAAAAGTCATCGGGTCCATCCCCAATTTCTCTACCGCATATAGAAACCAGAACAAGGCGGCATCACTAGAACCTCGAATGCTTTTGTGAAAAGCAGATAGTACATCATACTGCGTCGATTCATCTGCCTTCACAATGGGGCGCCGAATCGACTCTTCCGCCACCTCCAGCGTGATATGCACACTCCCGTCTACCTCCGGAGCAGTAGTTAACGCAGCTAGTTCCAGAGCATTTAAAGCCCGCCTGATATCCCCATTAGCCATGGTAGCAATATGCAGCAATGCTTCTTCATCGACCTGAAGCTCCATGAATCCAAGCCCTCTATCCTTGTCTGCTAAAGCTCTGCGCATCGCAACCAGACTGTGTTCACTCGTTAGCGCCTCTAGCTGAAACAAGGTAGAACGGCTCATAAGTGCTCCGTTTACGTAATGGAACGGGTTCTCCGTAGTTGCACCAATAAATGTAATGGTACCTTTTTCTAC
>DOJM01000008.1:2663-2957 GCA_003529225.1 Paenibacillus sp. | reverse complement strand
ATTATACGCTGGATCAAAAGGGTCAAGTTGTCCTAAAGTCGACAAAAGACAGTCAAGGAAATCCGCTCCCCAATGCGAGCGGTGGCTACACTGGCATACAATACACTCAAGGAAACTGGTTTATCTTAAATACATTAGGTGGTAACTACCCAGATCCACTAAATAAATGGGACCAATTCCGCACCTACAACTCCAAGGTTGTGGAGTCCCAAGTGCTGGGCTTTACTCCTGATCTGTCAGAGGTCAGTGAGCAAATTGATAACATTGAGATTGTCTGGCGCAAATATTATCCCC
>DOJM01000008.1:300-2608 GCA_003529225.1 Paenibacillus sp. | reverse complement strand
TTCATGAAGCAGGTATTGATAAAGTACGTACGGAAATCCAGAAGCAATTGGATCGTTGGCGGGAATAGGAAAGCACTATAAAGAAAAGCCCCTCCAAGAGAGACACTTTAGATAAAGTGACCTTCTTGGTGGGGCTTTTATAAGACTAGTGACCCATCATCATCGCTGGATCTACCTCTTCACCACTATTTTCAACTTGTTGTATCTTCGGCTTACGAAGGATGAGTGACATAGCAATACCAACACATACGATACAAGCGGTCAGGAGAAAGGTATCTCCAAAGCCAGCTACTAAAGCGGTCTGCGGATTTCCTGTCTTTCCGATTGCAGCCATGTGAGTATTTGTATGAGAGGTCAGATAAGCTGTGAGACCTGTTACTGCGAACGAAACGACAACCTGTTGAGCCGCTGAAGTCAACGGTGTCACACGGCTAACCAAATGACGTGGTGCTGAATTTAATACATGTGTATNNGTTGACCCCATACCTAACCCCATCACACAAACCGCAACAATAACCATCCAAATCGGTGTATCCACGGTTACCGTCGAGAGAATAAACATCGCGGTGGCGATAACACTCAACCCACAGAACGCTAATGGACGAGCTCCAATTTTATCAAACAATCTACCACTAATCGGCATCATAAGACCGGCGCATAACGCTTGCGGCATCACGATCCAACCGGTATGAAGTGCGGTATAACCTTTAATATTCTGTAAATACAAAGGAATCATCAGCGTAGCTCCGAATAATGCCATCTGTACGATCCAAGTAAGAATAATACCGCGAGTGAAATCAGATGATTTAAACACCTTCAGTTCAAGCAAAGGATACTTCTGTCTAAGCTCCACCACAATGAACAATATTAATGCGATACCACCGATTGTTAAGCCTGTAATAGCACCCGT
The DNA here is from genome assembly GCA_003529225.1 of Paenibacillus sp. Taxonomy (GTDB): domain Bacteria; phylum Bacillota; class Bacilli; order Paenibacillales; family Paenibacillaceae; genus Paenibacillus_AQ; species Paenibacillus_AQ pseudetheri. The sequence goes on along the minus strand of DOJM01000008.1, from coordinate 1,698 downwards.
TGAAGACCAATCGGTTCCCCCTTCGCTCACACCATAAGCCAGCATAGCGAACGCGATCGGTGCAAGACACATCCCGAGAATATCAAGATGTGTTGACTTCTGCGGTTCAGTCTTCGGTAAGTATTTCTTACCCAAAATGAAGGCCACAATACCTATCGGCAAATTGATAATGAAGATCCAGTGCCAACTCACATAATCGACAAGATAACCGGATATTACAGGGCCAAAAGCTGGCGCCATCAACATTGGAATTCCAAGAACACCCATAATAGAGCCGCGACGTTCTGGTGGAGCTAATTTGAATACCATTGCCATCCCGATCGGTGCAACCATACCTCCGCCTAGTCCTTGAATAATACGGAATATAATCAGTTGTTCAGGTGATTGGGCTAAGCCGCATAGGACTGACCCTAACGTAAACAGCACAATCGTTACAAGGAAAATACGCTTTGATCCAAATTTATCGGTCATCCAACCGGCAAGTGGAATGACTGCGGATAGTGCCAATGTGTACCCCGTTATTGCCCATTGAATCGTCTTTAGGTCAGTGTGAAAATAATCCACTAATTTAGGAACTGCATTGTTAACAACTGTACTGTNNCATAATCATACCGACGATAATCGCGAGCAAAGGCGGCAGAATAGCTTTTAGCGAGAACGTGTCGCCTTCCTGCGTAAGGGGTTTTGTTGCAGCATTTGAAGTCATTGTGATACCTCATCTTTCTAAATTTCGACTGAATATTTGTGAAAATAATGCTCGAAAAACAAATCGATACTTTCCTCAATCGATATAGGAATATCTAGTAGAGACGATTGAATGCAGTTGTTCGGCTGACATTTAGTAACAGGATTAACTTTGGTGAACGGTGACATAATGGCAGCAAACATATGCTGTGTCATCAACAATACGGTCTTTCGATCTGTTACACCTGTCACTTCTGTCATGACTTCACTTAATTTTTCGAACCCTTGTTGTTTCATAAAATGTACATATTCGGCTACCGATTCAAACAGTGGATCATGGCCAAGAATTCGCTTGAGCAAATCAGGATAGTCTTTAAGAAATGAGGTGTACGTCAAAATAAATTGTTTCAGTCGTTCGATTGGCTGATATTCCAGAGCATCGAATATGTCAAACGCCGAACGGAATGTTTCCAGGATCATCTTCATTGCTTCATGCATAAGCTTTTCTTTCGACCCGAAATAATAATTAATTAGCGCTACATTAGTGCCAGCTTCACTAGCAATCTTCCGAATGGTGACACTATCAATCCCTTCGGACTTAATTAAATGCAGCGTTGCGTCTAAAATCTTCTCCTTCGTCATAGAACTCTCCTCAACTTGACATACAATTAAACAGCGTTTAAAACATTGATTAATATACCTTGAAAACTAAAT
>DOJM01000008.1:0-233 GCA_003529225.1 Paenibacillus sp. | reverse complement strand
CAGAAAATCTCTTCATCGTTTTCAATGCAGAGGGAATTTTGCGCTTAAGTGCTTAATTTCGGAGAACAAAAATAACCGGTCGAGAATATATCTCGCCGGTTGATAGTGTTTGTTGTTATAGAGTAAATAACGTGTTCATTGGAATTTGTAAATCTTTAAAGACGATGGATAGAATCGTTTCCAGCTCCGTATATAAATGACGCACCTGATAACTGCCATCATCCAAAGTATAC
>DOJM01000243.1:4594-5489 GCA_003529225.1 Paenibacillus sp. | reverse complement strand
GATAATGAAGTAGACATCGGCATCGAGATCACTTCTGCTCCTGATGATCGGCTTGTACGCATTCCTTTGTGCAGTGAAGAATATGTACTCGTCGTTTCCGAAAATCATGATTGGGCTGAACGAAGCACGATTGGAATCCAGGAACTGCGAAATATCCAAACTGTGATGTTCCCCGAAGGATTTACAGGCATAGAACTGGTTGATGGCTATTGCCGTAAATATGGATTCAGTTTAAATACGATCATGGAGACCAGTTCGGCTACTTCCATTATTAGCTTGGTTAAAGCCAACGTCGGAGGAACATTGCTGCCTTATCGTTTGATCCAAGCTATGAATGAACCAACACTACGCTGCATCCGAATTACAGACGATCCGCCATACCGTCACTTTGAGATCATTCATCGGTCCGACCGTTTTCTGACAAAATCGGCCAAGGCATTTATTGAGAAAACTATCGAGTATTTCAATTAAGGGTGAGTTGAGACAGAGAGAAGTTGAGATGTAGATAAGAGGAGTGAGCCTGTTCATACATCCAATGAAGGCTATGAAAGAAGATTCGCTTCTGATGCCAGAACTAGAGTATAGTAGGAGTAGTTTGAAAAAGTATATTCCAGGAGGCTATNNCTCTGGATTAACCTGCCGGTCAAAGATGTTGAGAGGTCAACTGCCTTTTTCAATGAGATTGGATTCCATGCAATGAGCGTTGGTAATGAGAGAGCCAAGCTTGACATAGGCCAAACAACAATTCTGCTGTTCCCGGATGCGGCGTTCGAGAAATTTACAGGTTCTAAAACCGCAGATACTTCCCATAGCGCAGAAGTAATATTTTCCATTGGCGCTGAAAGCAGAGAAGAAGTAGATGCCTTTATTCAAAAAGCAGAGTCTGCCGGAGGCA
>DOJM01000243.1:0-4471 GCA_003529225.1 Paenibacillus sp. | reverse complement strand
GCCTGTTCGTCATGATGCTATCGTGTCCCGTTAGCTTAGTCGCTGACTACTTAATTTCGATCCAATATCTCTGGATTTCTGTTCCAGTAACAACATCTGCTAAATCAAGTATACCACCGTTGTTAACGATGGTTTTTGCTGAGCCATGATTATCTTTATCACAGGTAAGAAGCACTCTTAAGTGATTCATTTCCCTCGCTTTAATGAGTGATTGTCTTAATAACTCAGTTGCATATCCTTTCAACCGCATGCTTGGTCTAACACCAAAACCAATATGTCCACCCGCTTGCAATAAACGATCATTTAATGAATGCCTCATATTAACTGCCCCAATGACCTTCCGTTCCTGACTGATAAACCAATATGTTGAACTACTTACTGTACCCACCTTTAACCCAATACCCTTCTTTAAATTGTCAATCTGTTCGAGAAAGGACTCAAAATCGGTGTGATCATAACGAAGAACAAAGGGAACTAATTGTTCTCCCGTATCTCTCCACTCTTCAATCATCTCAATGTATTCATTCTTATACTCAGTTGAAGGTTCAATAAGCACGATTTTTTCCTCCTTATTGTTACTTTTATTGATTTATCAGAGTGAATAAATTCCTTTTTCATGTGATTTTTGATTACAACTAAACTGCACATTAGCCATCCATGCATCCTCTGCAATGCACCCCATAGCATGAAAGTTGACCCTTTATTTCAGGGTAGTCGAACAAATAAAAATCGGCTGCCCAATCGTATTATGAGGTCACCAGATCTTTCTGGCTTTTGCTTAACGACAGAAGGAGCAGCTGCCACCGCGACAAACTGCTCCCAGGGTCTCTAGACTAACGTTCTCCGTTAGCTTAATGGAAACCTAAATTTAAATAGAGGTGTCGTAAGATCATCACTCAATTGAAAAGCATATTTGGGCACTTAACTTGTGCCCATAACAGGGTGTTTGCCATATAGTATTTATTGACTATACATGAAAAAAGACAGGGAGTGTTTATTTGTACAACACATATTTTTATCGCGATATGCAAATGTCTAACGATCCTAATCAACATGCTGGTCAAAATTTTGTAAGGGCGGAACATTTCGAACGCATGAAAATGGCTAACGCGAACAATCCAGTTTTGTTTTTCAAGTATGCCGAACAAGAGTATTATCACAAAGCTCTTGCACATCACTATCAAGGAATAGCTCATGCGGCGGAGAAGAGCAATTCATTTTAAGTAAAAACGAATATAAAAAAATGGGCAGCGGAAAGTGATTATTCCGCTGCCCATTTTTGCTTCAACCGAAATGAATCAGATCATGCCTAGCAAGATGCCGCCAACTGTTCCGGAAACTACAACCATCCACGGTGGCAACTTCCAGAAAACAAGCATGATAAACAGGATCGACGCTAGCGCAAAATCAGCGGATCCCAAAATCGCTGTCGTCCATAACGGATTGTACAGCGCAGCTAACAAGATACCGACCACCGCCGCGTTTATGCCTATCAATGCCCCCTGTACATGCGAGCTTTTGCGAAAGGAGTTCCAGAAAGGCAGGGCCCCGACGATAAGCAAAAAGGCTGGCAAAAAGATAGCTATTGTGGCGACTATCCCTCCGGGGACACTCTTTGACATTGCGCCTAAGTACGAGGCAAAAGTAAACAGTGGTCCGGGGACTGCCTGTGCCGCGCCGTAACCGGCAAGGAAGTCTTCTTTACTTACCCAACCCGTAGGAACCACTTCCCGTTCTAAAAGCGGCAATACGACATGACCTCCCCCAAATACGAGGGAACCCGTTCGATAAAAGCTATCGAACAACGAAAGCCACCCGTTTTCCATTACCTGGCGAAGTACCGGCAGGGTAATTAAAAGTCCGAAAAAGAGTATCAAGGACATAATCGCAACGGTGCGGCTGATAGGTACGGAAAAATTCGGGGCATCCGGAACTGTCGTTCCTCGGTACATCCATAATCCAATTAACCCTGCTACCACAATAAGAAGCACTTGGCTGAACGCTGTCTGCCACAGGAGTGTAATGGTAGTAACAATAATTGCAATGGTGGCTCTTTGTTTATCCGGTGTGAGTTTTTGCCCCATACCTAAAATAGCTTGAGCTACAATGGCCACGGCTACAATTTTCAACCCATGAATCCATCCCGCGTTGCTAATATCGAATCCCTTTAACAGAAAGGCGAACATTACCAGAGCAATAACCGAAGGAAGCGTAAAGCCGAGCCAGGCGATCAGACCGCCAAGCAAACCGGCGCGAATAACGCCAATTCCGATACCGACCTGGCTGCTGGCCGGACCAGGGAGAAACTGGCAAAGCGCTACTAGCTCAGCATAACTTTTCTCGTCCATCCACTTACGTTTGCGTATGTATTCGTTATGAAAGTAGCCTAAATGGGCTACAGGTCCCCCGAAAGAAGTAAGACCAAGTTTTGTAGATACGACTAGAACTTCTAAAAGTGCTTGTACTTTTCTTTTTCGTAAGCTTTGTGTTGTAGTTTGGTGGGATTCCATCAATAGCTCTCCAATTAGTTGATGTCGAATGTATTTATAATTATTGCTGGATAATCAGAACGACTACTTTTAGGCCTTGACCGCCATGAAGTATCTGTAAAAGCAACGTTAAAACTAAAGTATACTCGAAGAAGAAGCATCTTCGTACAGTTCTCCGATGTCTTCCAGGTATCTTTGTGAGAAACTTAATAGCTATATTGTTTCTGATTCAATTGGTAGTTTAAATCGGCTCTATACATTAAATCCTCCTTCAATAGCTTACACAGTAAAGCCCTCATCAAAAAGTAACTGTTCAGCGTTTTTTCTTGTTCACAATGCAAGAATTAATACATAGTTCGCGTTGCATTTATAGGTTCATTATAAAATAGATTTGCTATGTAAGTGTTAAATTATCTTATGCTGACTACCAGAGCATAGGAGTAGGAGCATTTACGAAATTCGAAGATTACTTCCATATTAGTATTATTAATGAAATCATTACACTATTCTGCCCGTTCGTATTATGAGGTCAACCATTTCTTTCTGGTTGATCCTCTTTGATTAAGGTAGCCAGTCGAACATTCCTGCTCGTGGGACTTGATCCCCAGTGCTATAATGTTCCCCCCTACTTGTCACGACCATGATTGAGGCTGGTTGGGACAAAGATCCCGTATCACATGCGATGCTGTGGGGCGACAAGAAGGTTCATAGGGGCTGCTGATCAGAGAAAATAAAGTATTAGCCTCATTCACATAATTAAGAACAGTGGTAGTCATGGGTAAGAAAATAAAGTCCTAGACTGTCGCTGTTTTATTGAATTATCGTGTCTCGTTAGTTCAATCAATTCCTACTTTCTTCTTCAAACTCCTTGATTAACTCCTGGGACTTTTCATTGCTTCCTGCCTGTCTTTCGCTGGTGCTGTAATCATATGTCCGTTTAATGGAGACCACTGGTCATCATCATTCATAACTTTAATTGTAAATTCAGAGAATTTATCATCAGTATATACCCAACCGTAAGTGAAAATATTAGGCTCTATTCTACCTTTATCATCTATGATTCGAAAACCGGAGAAAATGGTTGTGAAATTATGACCATCGTAATGCATTTTTAATTCTGTTCTATCTTTAGGAATTTGAGGAATCTTACTTCCTTCAAAGTTAATAACACCTTTAAAGGTTCTTTTGCCATTTATATGATTTTGCAATTTCCCATCAAGATGTACTTTTATACGCTCGATTATTCCTTCCGTTCCTAGTTGATAATAAACTCCATTTACTGTCTCTGAGTACCGCTTAGGTATGAAGTACCAAAAAGAGAATATACTTACGATCATTGAAACTATCGTAAGTAAAACAGCGATTTTCCGCTTCATTACACACCTCCTTTATTTTTCCAGTCTCTTCCTTTAATAAACGTAAACCTACTCACTAAGTTGCACTATCCTGCCCGTTAACTTAAAGATAAGGCAGCCGATCGATCTGACCGGCTGCCTCTCTGTATTTATTGAACGTTCCCAGTTAGCTTAATCTCGAACATAAACCTCCCTGCCAAAACTGGCAAGGGACGGTGCTTACATATAATGTAACATCAGCATAATTCATTTTGATCATCATCTAAATGAAGATTATCATCTGCTTAGTAACATCACATAGCTCATTTCCACTCTTCTTCCAAAATAGCGTAATAGTATTCATCCCACCATTCATCACCATTTGGTATACATTTCTTAAAATAGCCTTCTCTCCTCATTCCAATTTTATCCATTACTCGGTATGATGGAATATTCTGAGGCTGACATGTAGCTATAATCCTATGTAATTTCATTTTCTCAAAACCATATTCCAATGTAGCTTGTGCTGCTTCAGAAGCATACCCTTTTTTGTGATACTTAGGATTAAACACCCAACCGATCTCATAAGTATGATCACCAAAATACTTATAAAAAACAATGTGACCAATGAGAAGATTTCTTCCATTA
>DOJM01000241.1:7413-7779 GCA_003529225.1 Paenibacillus sp. | reverse complement strand
CTACGACGAAAGCGACTAGCTGGGTCTGAGCAAAACTGCACGTTACTACATGGCTGGTATTTTGAAGCACGCTCGTGCTTTTGCAGCGATTACTAACCCAACAGTCAACTCATACAAACGCCTTGTTCCTGGTTATGAAGCACCTTGCTACGTAGCTTGGTCTGCAAGTAACCGTAGCCCAATGATTCGTATCCCGGCTTCTAGAGGTCTTAGCACACGCGTTGAAGTTCGTAACCCGGACCCAGCAGCTAACCCTTACCTAGCACTTGCTGTTATGTTGAAAGCAGGTCTTGACGGAATTAAACGTAAGCTTGATCTTCCAGCTCCGATTGACCGTAACATCTATGTGATGTCTGAAGAAGAGCG
>DOJM01000241.1:3272-7403 GCA_003529225.1 Paenibacillus sp. | reverse complement strand
GGCATTCCAAGCTTGCCATCCGATTTGAAAGAAGCACTTAGCGAAATGATCCGCAGTCATGTTATTACCGAAGCTCTCGGTGAACATGCTTTGGCTCACTTCTACGAGCTAAAAGAAATCGAATGGGATATTTACCGCACACAAGTTCACGAGTGGGAAAGAGCGCAATACATGACTCTTTACTAGAATAAATCAGCCCTTGGCGCTCTAAGCGTTGAGGGTTTTTTTCTGTGGGGGTAAGGTTATGAGGTTTTGTGGAGGTTTATGAGCGCCCCCGTAATGCCCCCTAAAAATGTAGTTTCATTCGAGGATACTTCTCATATGAGCTTCAAATTTCTCCATACTGCTTTCATTTATTTTCTTTGAAAATGTGTATATATGTCCACTGTGATTCTCATACTACCGTGACCTAAACGTTCTTGTACGTACTTCATATCGTTACCAGCCTCAAGTAAAAAGGACATCATAAGTGTGACGAAGAGAATGGATCGGCATCGCTGGGAGACCAATACGTTTCAAAATTCGCGAAAAAGAATTGAATAGAGAGGATTTCGGCATGAAATTACCATCATCTCTACAAAGTACTAGATTCAAGTTGAGCTTGTATAACTCATTCCAAGCCTAATTTGTTCTGGTTCTGATGTTTAGAATGTTGTTTCGTATCTTGAATAAGAGATGTACTTATTTGTATTGTTCGTTCTGAATTAAAAGCCTTTGTATCCCCGAAAAGTTCCTCATCACTATCAGCGGAAAAATCCAGTGTTTTGTTAATGGTTATCATACCTGTTTTGAGATCTACATCATTCCAGGTTAGCGCGGCAGCTTCACCTTTTCTCATACCCGTTTCAATTAATACATGATAGAATATCCAATAAATATAACCATATTGGTGGGCAGCTCTAAGAAACGCAAGTATATTTTCGGATTCTATAAATTTTAAACCTTTAGGTTTTACGGAACCTTTTATTGTGACTCCCTTACACGGATTTCTCTAGCTTTCCTATAGAAAGAGCTTTCTCTAGTGCACTATTCATGGTATTATGCACAATCTCAACAGTGCTTTTACTATAGCCCTTATCCGCCAATTGATTTAGGAATTTTTAATATAGAATTGGCTTAAACTCTGTCAATTTAATTGATTGGAAGAATGGGGCAATATGAGTTTTAATATTGTTCTGATGCTGAAGTAAGTGTGTTCTTTCGAATTGTCCCCAACTTTATTTTCCTGAAGCCATTCATTCAAAAACGGTAGATCGCTTTGCTCGTATCCTTCTGCTAACTTTCTCTCAAAAGACGCTGTAGCTATTTGCGCTTCTTTTTTCTTTCAAAACCTCGTTGAGACTTTTCTTTAATCTTTTGGGTAATCGGATCTCTATACTTTAATCGAAAATGCCTGGGCTGTAATGGGTCTTATATTTGAAAAGATGAAAAAACGAGGATGGCTCATTCAGACAGATCAGCGTATTTTAAGAGATTACGCTTATTTGGCAAAAGACCACTTTGAGGAGCAGAAGGGCGATCTTAAGTTTAAGGGTGAAAAATACCGCATGGGATTCAAAATTGATTTTTCCAAAGAAATAAACAGAACCCGGTAGCGGGGTAATCCGAATAAAGGTGGTCCAGCCTTGTGTTCGTTCTTGCACTAAACGGATGCCAAGCGTCATAATCGCAGAGCCCATTACACTAAAGGTTGCCATCGACATTAAGTAATGAGCGCGCCACGTCGGGTCATCGTTACCTGTATTGACCACTCGGGTGAAGATGAAGTAGAATATAATGGGCATGAGCAAGGACCAGAACACGTAATAAGGATTACGGATGATCCGCAGCATCTCGGCTTTACACTGTATAGTAATTAGTCTCATCGTTAGACAGCCTCCTCTTGGTTCATGGTCAATTGCTCAAAAGCGTCATCCAGACGTCCCTGATCAATCCGAACATCCTTCACGGTAAGTCCAGTAATAAAAATCGCCCGCAGCGCCTCATCCGTATCGTCTGTCGTCACATGAATCCGACCTTCTTTTTCATAACAATCTTCAATAGCAGTTAGTTCCAGCAGACTTTTGCGTAATACAGATCGATCACCTACTGGCAGGAAGGACAGCGAACGCTTCACAATCCGCGATTTAATCTCATCTGGACTTCCGTCTGCAACTAAATGGCCCTTGCTGAATAATAGAATACGATCCGCGATATCTTCTGCTTCCTGCAAGTAATGTGTCGTGAACACAATCGTCTTGCCCTGCTCCGCAAGTCCACGAACCGTATCCCAGAACCGCCGCCGGGAAGTAATATCAAGTCCAACCGTGGGTTCATCGAAAAAGATCAGCTCTGGGTCGCCCGCCAGGGCCAGCGCGAAACCTAGACTACGCTTTTGACCGCCCGAGAGCTTCTCGGCGTATCTATTCAAATCCGCTGGCGCAAGCCCTGTAGCTTTAATTAGAAACTCCATATCCATCGGCTGTGGATAATAGCTACGGATCAGAGCAATGATCTCCCGAACCTTCAGCCGATCCATCACACTTACTTCTTGCAGCATCGCACCTGTCTTTTCACGTACCATTTTTTCTTTTGGATGTTGTCCGAATATCTTCACTGAACCTTCAGTGGGCTCTAATAGCCCCAATAACATTCCCAATGCCGTTGTTTTGCCTGCTCCGTTTGGTCCAAGAATAGCTGTAATCGAACCCTTGGCAATGTTGAAGCTAATGTTATCTACTGCTTTCTTATCCTTATNNTCATCTCAATAACACTGTCCATTTCGTAACCCCTCTGATTCCGAATGCGTTTGATCTATTTCAATCATATGGAAAAAGGAGACCTGACATTAGTATGGACTGTCATTTCTTTAAGATGACAACTGTCACCTTCATGCCTCAGGGTACGAAAAAGAGGTTGCTCTATCCGTAGTTTTAACTACGAATAGAGCAACCCCTTTAAGCGAAAATACTAAATTACCTCTTGAAGAATCCTTTTCCGAGAAGGAATTCCTTCATATGCAATCGCGCTGGCTGTGCCAACCGTTCTGCCATAATCACAGACCAAGGTGTATCCTTGGCACCATGAGTCCGCTCACGCATATAGTCTGAAGAGACTTTATCGTAAGTCTTGACCTGCTCCACTGTGGTTTCGACATTGTAGCGATTGCGATGTAGAACAGCCTCTAATGGCAGACGCGGACGCAGGCTTAAGGCTCCATCAGGATAGCCCACACACATTCCAAATATCGGGTAGACCAATTCGGGCAGTCCAAGCAGCTCAGAAACCTCCGCGATCTGGTTACGAATTCCGCCGATATAAACAATCCCAAGTCCGAGCGATTCCGCAGCTATAGCAGCATTCTGTGCAGCAAGCGCAACATCCACGGTTGTCACTATCAGGTTCTCTGCAGAATCTTCATAAGATGTCTGTCCCTGCAAATGAGGTTTTGTGACCTCACGCAACCGATATAGATCCGCGCACCAGACCAAGAAGACTGGGCATTGTTCTATATAAGCCTGATTACCCGCTAATCCGGAAAGCTCTGCTTTTANNCTATAGGCTTGTACACTACTGGAAGTCGAAGCCATTTGGCCTGCTTCAATAATAGCTGCAAGCTGCTCTTCACTTACTGGCTTATCCTGATATTTGCGGACAGATGCATGGTTCATTAATAGAGATATTGTCTCGTTGTTTTCTTGCACAGCGGCCACTCCTTACATAGTTAGGTTTCTCTTACAGCTTTACCCGCTGCAAACGAAGTGCATTCAAGACGACGGACACAGAACTGAATGCCATCGCAGCTCCAGCTAGCCATGGAGCTAGAAATCCGAGTGCAGCAATCGGTATACCTATTGTATTGTATGCAAGTGCCCAGAACAAATTCTGCTTAATGTTACTCATCGTTTTACGGCTCATCATAATGGCATCGGGTATGCTCTTCAGATCTCCCCGCATCAGCGTAATATCTGCAGCCTCCATAGCTACATCCGTACCTGTACCGATTGCCATGCCCGTATCTGCAGTAGCCAGTGCAGGAGCATCATTGATGCCATCTCCAACCATAGCTACCTTTGTCCCATTCCGCTGCAGCTTACGAACTTCCTCCGCTTTGCCTTCCGGTAGAACCTCTGCTAACACTTTTCGAATACC
>DOJM01000241.1:2053-3244 GCA_003529225.1 Paenibacillus sp. | reverse complement strand
CCTCGTCCACCGCTACAAGCATAGCTGTCTTTCCTGCCTCTTCCAGTCTCTTCATGACTGGGGTCCACTCTGTGATGTCCAAATGATGATCTTCCATCATACGCCGTGTACCCACCCTAACTTGTTGATCGGAGATAACAGCCATAATCCCCCGTCCAGGTACATTATCAAACTGTTCAGCGGTGGGTAAGATCAATCCTCTGTCAGCAGCTCCTGCTACGATAGCTTCCGCAAGCGGATGCTCTGATAATTTCTCGGCTGCCGCAGTTAAAGCTAATAGACGATTCTCCGCACTTTCTTTACCATAAGCGGCAATTCCAGTGGTAGTCACGATATCAGTCAGCACGGGTTTACCATTTGTAACCGTACCTGTCTTATCCAAAACCACTATCTTAATCCCTTGTGCGCCTTCTAAATGCTCACCACCCTTGAACAGGATACCAAGCTCCGCAGCGCGGCCCGATCCCGCCATAATGGAGGTCGGTGTTGCAAGACCTAACGCACAAGGACATGCGATTACGAGCACCGCAATGGCTTTTTCAAGGGCATCGGCAAATTGACCAGGCGCTGCCCAGAAGTACCAGACCAAGAAAGTGATCATCGCANNGAGCCTTGGGCCTCCTCCACTACTCTAATAATTTGGGCGAGTGCAGTGTCTCTTCCTACTTTGTTGGCTTTGATTCTTAAGATCCCATTCTTATTTAATGTAGCACCGATAACGGTGTCTCCAGGTTTTTTCTCTACAGGAATACTTTCCCCGGTCAACATAGACTCGTCCACAGAAGAGGAACCCTCTACTACCTCGCCATCCACCGGCACCTTTGTTCCGGGCTTCACCAATACAATATCGCCGGGAATCACTTCATCTGTCGAGATGTTCATCTCTTTGCCATCGCGGATCACGAGAGCCGTCTTAGCCTGAAGCCCCATTAAGCTCTTAATGGCGTCAGAGGAACGTCCTTTCGCTAGCGCCTCGAACCATTTACCGACGAGAATGAGCGTGATGAGTACAGCACTCGTCTCATAATACATTTCTACGGTATGATTCATTCCCTTCATACTTAATGAATCAATCGTCAGGTAAAGACTGTAGAAATACGCTGCTGACGTTCCAAGTACAACCAACACATCCATATTGGCGCTGCGGTTACGAAGTGCTTTATAAGCCCCTACGTAGAACTGCCAGCCGAT
>DOJM01000241.1:0-1960 GCA_003529225.1 Paenibacillus sp. | reverse complement strand
CAGAACAAGCTGTAACCAAGGATTCATAAATATCTCCGGTGTTGGAATCCAGCTTGTGAATGAGAAATGACCTGCCATCGCCCATAACAATGGGAAAGAAAGAATAGCAGAAATGATCCACTTCCACTTCTTATGCTGAATTTCCTGTACACGACGATCCACATGATCCTTGCGGTCTTCTTTAAGGGTAGCTTTATATCCGATCTTGCTTACCTTCTCCATGATCTCTCTTGGACTAATATTTNNGCTAAATTCACATTCACTGCTGCGATCCCTGGCGTACGACTCAACACTTTTTCGATCCGCGCCGAGCATGCAGCGCAGGTCATGCCTGATATATCAAAATCCGCGGTCTCTTTGACGGTATCATAACCAAGAGCGCGGATTTTATCTTCAATTTGTGGTAACCCTGATACAGAAGGATCGAATCCGACAGTGGCTTGTTCCAAGGCTAAATTTACATTTGCGCGAGAAACACCCTCCATCCGGGACAAACCTTTCTCAATTCGAGCTGCACAAGCAGAACAGGTCATGCCTGTAATCTGTACGGTCGCTTGCTGTTCATTCGGTGAAGCTGTCTTTTTTAACTTATCCATGATTCCAAAGCCTCCGCATACCCCTATAGAGTATGATAATTTCTATAAAAAGAAAAGGCATTGGAGCTTATGGCATCCCCATACAGCTCCAAGCCTTATTACTGTGCTTCAAATTAAACTACATCATATCCTTGATCTTCAATAGCTTCTTTAATAGCTCCAAGGCTCACCTTGTTCTCATCATACTCAACGGAAACTTTTTTAGCAGCAAGATCAACTTTAGCAGTAGCTCCAAGATTACCTACAGCCTTCTCTACAGAGTTGACACAGTGACCACAAGACATTCCTTCAACGTTTAATGTAGCGTTCGACATTATTATTACCTCCAGTAAATGTTATGAAGCCATGCTCAAGGAGCATTAGCTTATTATTTCATTAATTTGTTAACCGTAATTAGCAGCTCATCGATAACCTCATGTTCACCGGCTTCGATTCGTTCAATAATACAACTCTTCATGTGCCCTTCCAGCAGCATCTTACCAACACCGTTTAGTGCCGCTTGAACCGCTGCGAGCTGATTGAGCACATCGTCACAATAAGTATCGCGCTCTATCATACCCTTTATCCCGCGGATCTGGCCTTCAATCCGGTTGAGGCGAGTATTCAAACCATTTTTGAAATCTGTCGAATGATGACTCATTCGTTCTCCAGATGCTGAAGAATGACAGTCAGCTTCACAGGATTTCTCAGTTTGTTCTTGCTTACTAGTAGACATAAGAATCCGCCTCCTTGCCAATAATATAATATACCCCCGTAGGGTATGTCAAGAGGCGTTCTTTATTTCCTATCCCCCAAATCCCATTTTTTCAAGCATAAACGCCTTCGGTGTCCTTATAAGGACGGTAAGCGTTTAAGCGAGAAATATAAGACATATAGTATGGTGTGAAACTTATACTTCTTATATTTGAAAAAAACTATTGCTACCCTATTCAAATTTGAATATAATGAATTTTGCTTCTAACCTATGAACATTTTTTGAACGGATTTATCACTATTAGAAAAAGGAGCCTGCGAAGCATGCATACTAAAGAAAGTAATCTTAAACTCGTAGTTATCGGCCTGCTGCTCGGTATTCTGATGTCCGCGATGGACAATACCATTGTAGCTTCAGCTATGGGAACCATTGTTTCCGACCTTGGCGGTCTGGACAAAATCGTATGGGTCACTTCGGCCTATATGGTCATGGTAATGGCTGGGACCCCTATCTTCGGCAAGCTCTCGGATTTGTATGGACGTAAACGTTTCTTCATGTTCGGACTGATTGTATTCCTGATTGGCTCAGCACTGTGCGGTACTGCAACCAGTATCACACAACTCAGTATTTACCGGGCTATTCAAGGGATCGGCGGCGGTGCACTAATGCC
>DOJM01000332.1:601-3466 GCA_003529225.1 Paenibacillus sp. | reverse complement strand
CACCTTCAAATTTTACTTCTATATAATTCTTATTATGCTCTATCATTTTCTTATCGTTAGTAACAATCGACACATTACTTGATGTTATAAAAAAATAATAAATAATAAATATAATTAATAATAAGAAGAATCCCTGAACACTTCTCTTCTTTTTAATCATACCTATGTTTTTCATGGTTTAATACACCCCCTTATTCAGTCTAATACTTTTTCTTAAATACTGACGATATTGAAACTCAAAAACCACGCTATTTCAACAACTCTAGTCTAATACTTTTTTCTTCAAAGTGTATAATCTTAGGAAGTATATAAAGCAACTGACTACATATTTATATGAGCATTTGCATAATTCACATTTTGATTCAAGGCATGGATAGCTCACAGCGTAATCTCAGTATTGTAAGAGAGGAGCGATACATGGACATTCGGTCAGAATTTCGATGAATCTGGAACTTTAAAGCGATGTTTTAGACTCGTTGCTTTGTAATGGCAAGTGCAGAACTAGTAACACAATCGCATTTAAATATTGGTGGGTTGTCACTTTTTTGAATTCTCTATATTGTAAAGTTCTTTCCGTTCTACACCTTCCGATGTGGAAATGCAAAGCACCAGAGATCCATTTATGAAGGTTGATTTGTCCCTCACCCTCCTTCGATTGGACACTAACCAGATGATGCGTGCCTTTGAGTCGCCAAAAAACAAAAAAAGCCGCACCAAGCGCGGCTTCTATTTGATAAAGCACTTGCCTTTTCAGTTGGAAATCATATTAGAAAACGATTTACATCATATTTAATATCGTTGTAAACATAGCTTTCTGCAACTTCATTGTTTTTTTAAACCAATACTGATCTACCATGCATTGGGTAACTGCTCCAACTATTAATGCAACAAAGCTCGTGCTACTCCTGCTCCCGCCCGCAAATCCCATAAAAGAAGAGATGGATGGCTTCCTCCAGGAAGGCATCTATATCTTCTTGTTTGCTGGCTTCATCTAGCATTTCTCCCGAACTTCGCATATACATTCCTATAAATGAAAGTATCCCTTTGGTGGACACTTTATTTGAAATTTCTCCTCGTGCTTTGCCATCCTCCACCATCTTGACCATCAATGGTAAAACGTCATTCGTGTAACGTTCTTCAATATAATGAAACATTTCCTGGTCCTCAATCATAAGCTCCTTCACAGTCGTAGGAGACAATGAACTGTAGGTTTCTCTCTCCATCGTCATAATGTATTCAATAATCTCTTTTAGAGAATGCTCTCCATGAATGTAATCTTCAAATTCGCGAATGGCCTTCTCTATAAAATCCTTAAAGGCCTCACCAAGTAGTGCTTCCTTGCTGCCAAAATAATTATAAATCGTCACCTGTGAGACACCTGCTTCTTTCGCAATGTCTGCGATCCGGAGACGTTTGGGTTCCCAGCTCTTGAGCATCTCCA
The DNA here is from genome assembly GCA_003529225.1 of Paenibacillus sp. Lineage (GTDB taxonomy): Bacteria > Bacillota > Bacilli > Paenibacillales > Paenibacillaceae > Paenibacillus_AQ > Paenibacillus_AQ pseudetheri. The sequence goes on along the minus strand of DOJM01000332.1, from coordinate 2,025 downwards.
TAGTAGTCTTCATAATTTTAAGNNTTTTCTGTGCTGCTCTTTTCTCAAATCCGTTCATGCTATCCACCCTTAACTTCATTATATAGAGCGCTTATTTAAATTAATGAAATATTCAGGATTAATTATTTCATAATTACATTGACTTCGTTATTCACTAGGAATAATATAACATATGAAATATCTAATTAATAATAGTACATTATTTTGCAGTGGGGGTGGCGGCATGCTTGTAGTTGAAGGCTTAACCAAACGTTTTTCGAATGGCAAAGGAATCGAAGATGTTACGTTTACCGTTAATAAAGGTGAGGTATTTGGGTTTCTGGGGCCTAATGGCGCGGGTAAATCTACGACCATAAGACATATCATGGGATTTATGATGCCGGATCAAGGTAATGCGAGCATCCATGGACTTGATGTATGGAAAGCACAAGGCACAGTCCAAAAGCATATCGGCTATCTACCTGGTGAAATCAACTTTTTTGACGGGATGACGGGCCTTTCCTTCCTTAAGTTCATGTCTGGTATGCAAGGGATGAAGAACACTACTAAACGCGACCACCTGATTGAAAGACTGCAATTTGACGCCGCAACTCCGATCCGCAAAATGTCAAAAGGAATGAAGCAAAAAGTCGGTATTGTCGCAGCCTTTATGCACAATCCTGAAGTTATTATTCTGGATGAACCCACCTCGGGACTTGACCCGCTTATGCAAAAGGTATTTATAGATCTCGTATTGGAGGAAAAAGCAGCCGGAACCACATTTTTAATGTCCTCTCACAGCTTTCAAGAAATTGAGCGTACCTGTGACCGAGCTGCTATCATTAAAGACGGACGTATCATCACTGTAAAAAATATTCACGAATTGCAATCGATGCAGCGGAAGCTGTTTGAGGTTGTTTTCGCGAATCGCGAAGATGCAGAACAATTCGCCGCCTCCGGCCTACAAGTGGAAGCTCATGAAGGGAATATGATCCGCATTGCCGTTCAAGGCAATTACGATCGATTCATTCAGGAGACCGGGAAATATAATATCCGCAGTATGGATGTGTTCACGCAGAATCTAGAGGACATTTTCATGGACTATTATGACCGTGAGGGGGACGCGCAATGAATCTTCCACTTTATAAAGAAATGATGAGGGTGAACCTCAAAGGCATTATGAATTATGCCTTCGGTTCTGCCTTCTATATTCTGTTTATGATCTGGTTATATCCAGGGATCGCCGGAAGTACACAAGCCATTGACGACCTCATTAAAGCTATGCCGGAAGGAGTGGGTAAAGCCTTTGGCTTAAATAGCGGATTCACCAGTGCTGAAGCTTTTATCTCAGGGGAATATTACGGGCTTATTCTGGTACTGATTCTATCCATTGTATGTGTACAAATGTCGACGCAGCTCATGGCTCGACTCGTGGATCGTGGCTC
>DOJM01000332.1:0-583 GCA_003529225.1 Paenibacillus sp. | reverse complement strand
CACGACAGCTTTACTCCTGATTATGGGTGTAACCACACTAGCAGGGTTATTAGGCAAGGTATGGTTCCTCGGCAGTGAATTTGAATTTAACAGTGGCCGATTTATTCAATTGAATACCGTAGCCTTTTTATTGTTTTTTGCCGTTGGAGGGCTTACTTTTCTTATATCCTCGGTATGTAATGATGAGAAAAAAGCACTTGGGGTTTCCGGTGCCATTACCTTCGGATTCTTCACACTGGATCTGCTCGGAAAAATAAGCGATAAGTTGGAGGGGTTACGTTACCTGACCTTGTTCTCCTTCTATCAGCCTGGCAAAATCGTTCAAGGAAACGTGGAAATCGTTCAGGTTTCTAGTTGGTTACTGTTGATCGGTGTTCTCGCTTTTGCCATAGGGATCGCACTGTTCAGACGACGGGATCTTCCATTATAAGATTAAGGGACGCTTCAATAGCATGTGGCTACTGGAGCGTCCCTCTTTAATATAGAAGAATATAATAAGCTTCTTCACACTAGAGAAGCATTATTTTAATATATAAGGATTTAGACGCCGAAGGCGTTTATGCTTGTGCTTTCGTATCCGGCC
>DOJM01000068.1:250-3819 GCA_003529225.1 Paenibacillus sp. | reverse complement strand
CCGCCACGCAAATGAGCAATTATAAGTAGTGCAGTAAGCATCCCAGCTGCTATAACAATCGGGAATATATTAATACCTAAAAAAGCCATGAAAATAAACAGTACAGGAATAAATCCGAGTAAAATTTCTTTAAGGTACTTAGGCATTATTCCATACCCCCAAAGTCGCAGGTTTTCGCGGCAAAATAATAAATTTGCTTTCTTTTCCATTACTCAAACTTACGTACACATTGTTGTCGTCGATATCAGTAGATGCTATCACATCTTTATATTGCGTNNTGCGTATTTTGCTGTTTCAATCTATCAAGTTCTGTAGGTATAATTGTATATTTACGGCTCTCCATGGCCTCAGCAACAGAGAACATCGCTTTATCCCAGTAATCATCCAATAGTTCACTTGAATTTTGCTCCACATCGAGTTTAAGTTTACGTCCTTCAATCACTGATTTTCCTTCTTTGGATACATATGATACTAGATCACGTAAATTCGTGCCCGGCTGCAAATCAAGTTTCAAAGTGACCTCATCGCGGTTAATACTAATATGTGAAGTATTTACTCCCTCAAATCCAGTTACAATCTTTTGGAGCGGTTCCTGTAAAGCAAACTGACGATATAAAAAGAATCCTCCGAATAATAGCATAGCCGACAGTAGAGACGTTATCAGTACAGGTACAAGACGTAATTTCAAGAAACGTCCTCCTCTCAAAGATGAAAAAATGTAAACAGAATGATCCAAAGCCATAGCTGCTAAGAGCTCATCAGAGCCTGATGTTCTACTAACACTGTTCTAATTACAAACAGTAGTATATCATAGGTGTATATACTATATTGAAAAAAAGTGTGAAGATATTTAAAATTTTATTTTTTAATTCTTTCCATTTTATTAAATTTATTGATTTATTTCGACAAAAAAAGGGCTGTTACTCTTAATTAACAGACCTTTTTTTCATATGAATCTTTAAATACCCATATATAAAAACCGCTCTTATAGTATATCACATTTCGTATACTTTTAGTATATCAAATAAATATCCATTTGAACAAAAACAAGCGAACCATAAATGATCCGCTTGTTTCTCCTATAATGCTTTTGTTTAATTTAGCGGCTAGGTAGACTGTAACCTTCACCCATTCGAGCCCCATCTGAGAACCGATAAAATTGATAATAATATCGACCGCTTTGTTTATAAAAAAGCTGCCAAGCATACTCCCCGTTATACACTCCTGGCAACAACCGCTCAATGCTGATTTCCGGAAGATCGGCTTTTATAAGGCTACGCATTTTCGCTTCAGAGGTCCCTTTACTTAGTTCTTCANNAACCATCAACTCGGTCCCGGCTTCATTCTTCCCTGTTAAGACCCAGTACACCGCATTTTCATCCCACACGGATTTCTGCGCTTTGGTTACCTCTGTCAGACCAGCGTTGGTTTTGGCGACATCCTTAGCGATATCTCGCTCGTTCCATTGATCTTTCATAATATAAGCATAGAACTGGATAAGTCCAAACAGAAGGAGCAGAATCAGAACTGACCCCAGGAGGATCCATTTTTTCCTTTTCTTCAAGGTGCAGCTCCCTTTCTAGTAATATATCTTTTTTGATTATATAACACACCCGTGTGTTTATCCAAAGTTTCATATCCAATTCAATGATCTAATGATCTGAAACACAAAAGGCCGTAACTTTGCAATCGCAGAAAGTCACAGCCTTTCAGTTATTCGTTATGATCTTAGACTAGCGCTTGAGCAGCCCATCAAAGGATTCTTGCGCCTTACGACGGATAGCTTCCTCATCCAGCGTTACACATTGTCCATGTTTTACAACCTGTTTACCATTTACCCATACATGCTCAACATCTTTGGCACTAGCAGAGTATACAGCATGGGACAACAAGTCTGTGTGTGGGAGTAAATGCGGCTGGTCTATATCAATGGCGATAAAGTCAGCTTTCATGCCTGCAGCGAGTCTACCCACGTCATTTAAAAAGATAGACTTTGCGCCATACTCCGTAGCTATACGCAGCGCTTCCGGAGCTGGAACAGCCGTCGGATCACCACTTACACCTTTATGGATGAGGGCTGCAAGACGCATTTCTTCAAACATATCCAGGTTATTATTACTTGCCGCACCATCTGTACCCAGTGACACCTTCACACCAGCCTTTAGAAGATCCGTAACCCGAGCCACTCCACTAGCCAGTTTCAGATTACTTCCTGGGTTATGAGACACACCTACATCATGGCGAGCCAGTATCTCGATCTCTTCATCATTCAAATGAACGCCATGAGCAACAATAGACGGACGTGTGAACATTCCAAGCTTCTCTAAATGCGCTACAGGCCGTAGTCCGTAATCCACCACATTCTGCTCCACTTCGCGTTTCGTCTCGGACATATGGGTATGCATCGGCAAATCCAAATCATGTGCCGCCTGTACAAACTTAACGAAGAAGTCCGGCGGGCAAGTATATGGGGCATGTGGCGAGATCATCGTCGTAATTCTGCCGTCAGCCTTACCATGCCAGTTGCGCGCAAAAGAAATCGCTTCCGCAAGCTTGTGATTCTGTACTTCCTCTGGGCATAAGCCAATTACGCCTCTCATCAGTACGGAACGAATACCTGATAATTCGACAACCTCAGCTACTCGATCCATATGATCATACATATCCAGGAAGGTTGTAGTGCCACCTTTCAGCATTTCCAGTACTGATAAGGAGGTTCCCCAGTATACATCTTCTCCGGTGAATTTCTCTTCCATCGGCCACATCTTCTCTTGAAGTCACACCTGAAGTGCTAAATCATCACCATAACCACGAAGCAATGACATTGCGGCATGGCCATGTGTGTTTACCAGACCTGGCATAAACAGCAAACGACTGCCATCAACAACTTGCACACCATCTTCCGTTAAAGGCTCTTCTTTTCCTATGTAAGTGATCAAATCATCTTCAATAGTCATATATCCACTCAGAACTGGTTCATCCGTTCCCGGAATAAGAAAACGCCCGCCCTTGATAATCGTTTTACTGCTCTTCATTTCCGCTTTCTTCCTTTCCGTCCTTCAAATAATAAGCAAGGCTTTGCAAATCCGTTGTAAAATCGGCAGCATGAACCCGGATATTCTGTGGTGTTTTTAGAATCATTGGTGCAAAATTCAAAATCGCCTCAATGCCAGATTCAATGAGAATATCTGCTACATTCTGCGCTTCTGAATCAGGTACTGTTATAATCCCAATACGAATACCTTGCTCACGAACCGTCTGACCCAGCTCTTCCATCGGTTGCACGGTAAGAGAGTTGATTTTCCGTCCTACCTTAGGTGCATAGGAGTCAAATATAGCGGTAATCTTCATAGTATCTTTCAAATAAGCATTGTAATTTGATAATGCATGTCCAAGATTACCGGCACCTACTAGAGCCACATTCAATTGTTGATCCAGCTTCAGAATATGGCGGATTTTTTCAATAAGATAAGTTACGTCATACCCGATACCTTTTCGGCCAAAGTCTCCAAAATAAGCTAAATCTTTACGGATTTGAGCGGGATTTAAATCAAGTTTTTGTCCTAGTT
>DOJM01000068.1:0-152 GCA_003529225.1 Paenibacillus sp. | reverse complement strand
CCGTCTTCCAACCACTCCGCTATACGAGGAACCATTTGATCCGTAAGCATATGCTCCATTTTCGGGCCAGGCAACGAATAGAGGAAATACTTCCCATAGTGAGATTCAATCACCCTTGTGTCATACACAATAACAATACCCCGATCTTGCGC
>DOJM01000067.1:7701-17564 GCA_003529225.1 Paenibacillus sp. | reverse complement strand
TGCAGTATTATGCTTCGGTGGATTCCTCCAAGGCAGCTACTTATAACAGTGCAGCTTCTGGAGTCAAAAACTTCTTGGATAATTATGTGTGGGATGACAGTGTCAAACGCTTCAAGGGAGGCTGGAAGAACGATACGAATCTGATTGACCCTAAAATTCCTTTAGACGTGAATCCATGGGGAGTACTGGCTTTAGGCGTATCCGGAACCCATAACTACGGTGCAAGCATAACTTATGTGGAAAATGCCTCCGGCACTCCGGGTAACCTTGCGAATCCGCGTTACAAGCAGACGCTTACTTACAATGATGCTGGGAATACGCTGACAGGCTATGATTTTGACTGGACAGATGAAGTTTTGCCGGCTTATGACGATAACGGGAATCAAATTGGCAATACAGGTGCTGATGTATGGTTTGAAGGCAGCGCATTTATGTCGCTCGCCTACTATATGCAAGACAATGTATCAAAAGCCGATGCCATTAACACTGAAATTATTAAAAAGCAAGGCACAAGCGGCGCTTCACTTGGGGGAATCCCCTACTCGCTGAAAGGGACCAGCAACAGCTATTGGGTTATGGCACAGCAGAACTGCGTGTCCAGCACGGGTTGGTTAATTCTATCACTACACCGGTTTAATCCATTCACAGGTCAATATTTGACGGGTGGTGGTAATACTGGAGATACAACAGCACCAACAGCGCCCGCTAATCTGACGGTAACCAGCAAGACGGATACAGCAGTTAACCTGAGCTGGTCTGCTTCAACTGATAATGTTGGTGTTACAGGATATCTCNNCGGGAAATACAGCTACTGTTAGTGGACTAACTCCAAGCACGGCTTATACGTTTACAGTAAAAGCTACAGACGCAGCAGGTAATTTATCATCCGTTAGCAATACCGCAACTGTTACTACTAATCCGACTGGAGGCAGCGGGGGCGGTGATCATGTGACGGACGACTTTACAGCAGGGGTAACGAGACTTTCTTCGACAGAAGCGAGCATTTTTATTACACCTGTGACCAGTGCTCTTTATGTAGATGTGCATTATAAGGTTAACGGAGGGCCACAGCTTAATTACCGGATGACTAACAGCTCAGGTACATCGAAGCAGACGGTGAGTGGATTAAGTGCTGGCAGCAGCATTGAGTACTGGTTCACTTATGAGAAATCCGGGCCACAATATGATTCAGCACATTATACCTATGTGCAGTGAGGTTTATGAAACACTTAAACGGTAAGATTCATAAATAGAGTAAGTAAAATAGAGAAGGCTGTCCCAGGTGCCATAGCACTGGCTAGGGAGGGCTTTCTTTTCTTTGTTTAGGCTATTTTAAATCACATTGTTGATATTTGAATTTTAGGAACGTTTGTTCTGNNAAGCGCTCGACGATAGTGGCAAGCGAGAGCTCATTCACTTTTTTACAGTCCAGAACCAAGGGAATGTCAGCTCCTATACGTGCGATTGATGAAATCCAGGAGCAAAGGCAAAGCATAAACATGGGCTTGTCTGCCCCCATTGCAACAATTGTTGTGCTGTTCGATTTGGTAAATATATTGTTAAAACACGCGCTAGAGAAGTTAAACGGCAAAGGTACCGTTGTAAATCCTGCCATCAAACATTCAACGACTTGACGAATACCCCTCTTCAGCGAACACGAAGACCTCATGTTTGGGCTCGGTTTATCGAATTCATGATTGAGGGTTATTCACTATAGGAAATGTGCCAAGGAACTGTATGGTAAGGTAACCCATGTGACCTTGTTTTATTGGAGGCATAAAATTCTTGCTGTTCTGAAGCAGATTCCAACGGAATCATTCCAAGGTATCGTCGAAATGGACGAGACTTATTTCTTGTGTCCTTTCGTATTTGCGTAAGAACTGAATGCTCTCCATGAATCGGTGCAAAGCACGTTTGAGCAAGGAATATGAGAACACAGCATCGAACAAGAAACAGATGTTGGTTAGCTCTTGCCTGTTCTCTGTGACGGACACGAACACCAAGCTTCGTTGTTCAGCATTTTCTCATTAAACTAAGAGGGGTTTAGTGCAACAAATTTACTTTTACAACGTATATATAGTGCTTCCATATTTAGGGATATTAAAGGGATTAAGAGGAATGTAACTGAAGTATATCTTCGAACTACTAAGGTTTTCCATTAGTATTAATTCAAATAAATAGAGGTGATTTCATGAACAAATCTGGATTTATATTTTTTATTGCTGCAATTATATTTTTAATATCAGGATGTCAAAAGGATAGTTCCAACGATGAATTAGCTAAAGCGCAGGTGCAGGTTAGTGCATTAGGATCATCATTTAGTATCCCTACACTGGATGGATATGAAGTTAGTTATGTACAACATAAATTCCCTCCAAANNTGTTTTAGTCACATATACGAAAAACAAAGGGAAACTGGAGAAGTTAACAAAGGAACAAAAAGCGTCCAATGAAAGAGAAATCATTTACGGACCTTATCAAGGAGAAACACTCATTGAAATAACCTATAGCAATACTCAAGTTGATTTGAACGATGCTGATATTATTGATATTAGCGGTAAACAGGTGCGAAAAATAAAAAAAAGTGATTATACGTTTTTAGCATTCAATGCTTCAAAAGGTTCAATCACTTTAAAGTTCAACAGTTTGGATGAGGATACAATCCTAAGCATTGCTCAACAAGTAGTAAATGAAAATAAATAAGGAATAGTTAGTTTTTGTGTTGAACGGATGGAGATGTTATTTCAATAAACCGCCTAGCATTATTTTAAATGAAGTATGGCAATTTTCTGATTGCCGAGTAACAATTTAAATAAAAGCTATGTTAAATTTATAAGGTAGTTTTCATTGTGAAGCCATTTGATTGTTCGTTTTGGGGAATTTATAATCACTGTTCTTAGTTGTGAAGTGAAGCAACAGCGATATCGTTGTAAGGAGTTACATAAAATCCCATTTAGGATGGAGTGATGCTGTACATGGAATGCTTAGGATGTAGAATCGCTAACGGTATTGAACCTGACTTGAATATTGTTTATGAAAATGAATTTATTACTTGTGTGCTTGATATTGCTCCTTTTAATGAAGGACATACTCTAATCCTCCCCAAAAAGCATTACTGGGATGTCGAAGAGATGGAGTCAGAGACTGCTTATGCTATCATGGATGCTTCGAAAAAACTTTCAATTGCTTTGAAGAGCTTGTTTAAACCTGACGGTATAAGAATTTGTCAAGATGGAGGGAAGTTTAACGATCTTACCCATTACCATATGCATCTCATTCCGAGGTACGAAGGCGATGGATTTATCTGGGGTGAACCATTACACCCACATGGCGCTGAAAAACGATTAAGCCAAACCAAAAAAAAGATTCTAAAGACATTAAGTGAAGAAAAGAGAAGGGGTCGATAAAGACTTCTTCTCTTTTCTTCATAAATTAACATTTTTGCTTAACATAGCTTAAATCAAAGAATACAGGGCAGGTAAAAGAGCGAAGATCCTCCTCTAGACGGAGGTTCGCTCTTTTCTTGTGTCGTAAAATCTTGGAGGGAAACTTAAATGCAATGATTTGTTGCAGTAGGAGATTTAAGGGGGAGTGTTTTGTTTACAGCGTAACAGTGTTATGTTACGATGTTTTCAAGGAGTGATCACATATGGAAGATGATTTGATTTCGAAGAAGCAACTGCTGGATTTAACCGGTATTTCATATGGGCAATTGTACCGCTGGAAAAGGAAGCAGTTAATCCCCGAGGAATGGTTTATTCGCAAATCTACCTTTACTGGACAAGAGACCTTTTTTCCTAAAGAGATGATCTTGTCGCGAATTCACAACATTGTGAATATGAAAGATGGGCTTTCTTTGGATGAAATGGCTGATAAGCTATCGGATAAGGCATCCTTTGAGAAGGTGAGTATAACTGCTAAGGAAATTGTAGAACGTAACATTGTTTCGACAACAACGCTGAGGAAATTTGGAGAAAGTCTTGGTGATGAAAATAAATATACTTTTGAGGGGCTCGTTCATTTATTCGCTGTAGACCGCCTGCTTAGTGCTGGGGAAATGAGTATGGAGGAGGCAGAGCTTCTGTTTCGTACTTTGCAGGAGAAAGTTTCAAGGCTCGAGAATGGAAGCTGGGAGTTGTTTTTTGTCCGGAAAATGGGTGTTTCATCCTTCATTCTGGCTCAAGCGCCAGCGGAGTTATGGTTTGATGAAGGGGTTAGGTTGGTCAGTAAAATGACATATGCAGATTTGATCGAACAATTGAAAGGTAAGCTTGCCTACAAGCTTGTAGAATAGGGGGAAGAGTAATGGACAAACATCAGCTGCCTGATTTGATAATAAACGGGGTTAGTGGTGGGGCCGGAGGTACTTACAACAACGTAAACATGGATGGTGTAGGTAAAGTTGTCGGACCGATTGTGGCGCGAATGTTTAAAGGAAATGGGCATATGAATTTGAATGATGATCTCGCAGCAGAAGAAGCAGAATGCAACGGGGTCATCAAAGTGATGGGTAATTTAAGTTTTTGTACCCTAAAGGTGGATGGGGTTCTTAATGTAGGTAAGAGTTTTCGAGGTGAAAGCTGTACCCTTAACGGAATGGTGAGTATTAAAGGGGACTGTGAGCTTGAGGATTTCGTAGGTGAAGGTAGCTTTAATGTTGGTGGTTTACTAAGTGCCGGTCATGTGGATTTCAAACTGCAGAGTCAGGCGAAGGCCAATGAAATTGGTGTGGAGAGCCTCGTGATACGGCAAGTGAATAATGGATTTTGGAGTAAGATGTTTAGCGGAATCATCCCTAAACTTCGGCCTGAGCTATGTGCTCGAACGATCGAGGGAGATTTTATAGATGTAGAATATACAACTGCGGATATCATCAGAGGAAATATTGTCATTATTGGCCCAGGCTGTACACTCGGACAGGTAGAGTATCGGGAACAAATTACAGTGCATCCAGAGGCTAAGGTTGGAAAGGTGGAGAAGGTCGGTGAATGATAATCTGAAAATAATTGGAACGACATCTTCAGCCGGTGGTTCTTTCAAAGATGTTAAGATCACTGGAGAATGCAAATTCGCTGGAGATGTGAAGTGCGAGAAGATGAATCTGACTGGAAATGCCAATATAGCTGGAAATCTGCATATGAAGCAAATGAAAATCACTGGCGAAATTGCGCTCGAGGGTAGTCTTGAAGGAGATTCCTTACGTGGACAGGGTGAAATAAAAGCAGCCTCCGTAAAAATCGATAAGCTTCATCTCTACGGAAATCTGGATGTGAAGGGTGATTGTGAAGGGGAAAAATTGCAAATTTCCGGTGCCTTAAGCGTAGCTGGATTACTTAGTGCTGAGCATTTGGAGATTAAATTGTTTGGTCCAAGTAGTGCGAAGGAGGTTGGAGGCAGTATCTTAACCATTAAGAAGAGTAAAACGGGAAGACTGCTGCATATGATGAAGCCAACTTCGAAAATACTATTTGAAGCGGGGCTAATCGAAGGTGATGCTATTGACCTGGTCAATACAAAGGCTAGTATGGTAAGGGGAGAACGTGTAATCATTGGTCCGGATTGTGAAATAGAAACGGTGGAATACCGCGATACACTAGAAGTTCATAAGCACGCAACAGTGAAGCATCAAGTGAAGATATAAAGACAATTTTATAGTTATTTNNTGAGTGCTGCCAAATCGCCCAATCTGGGTATTGTTATCGCAGGTCTTCTATTAGGAATTCTTATGGCCTCCATGGACAGCACCATCGTTGCTACTGCAATGGGTAATATTGTTGGGGAGCTTGGCGGAATGGACAAATTTGTCTGGGTCACATCAGCTTATCTCGTAGCCGAGATGGCGGGTATGCCCATTTTTGGCAAGCTGTCTGATATGTATGGTCGTAAGAAGTTTTTTATATTTGGAATTATTGTATTCATGGCGGGTTCGGCTCTCTGTGGGACGGCTGATACAATAACTCAGTTAGCTGCGTACCGGGCTATTCAGGGCATTGGCGGTGGTGCACTGGTGCCAATCGCTTTTGCCATCATGTTCGATGCTGTTCCGCTGGAGACGAGGGGCAAACTCGGCGGGGCATTCGGNNCCGATCATATTGCTTGGCAGTGGATATTTTATATTAACTTACCCCTTGGTCTGTTGGCTTTTGCTACGGTCGTATTCTTTTATAAAGAATCGCATGAGCATTCTAAACAGCCTATTGACTGGTTGGGAGCGGGTACGCTGCTTGGTTCAGTCATTTCCTTAATGTTTGCGCTGGAACTAGGCGGGAAAGAGTATGCTTGGAATTCGTCCATGATTCTTGGTTTATTTGCAGCCTTTGCCATCCTTGCAGCTGTGTTTCTTGTTGTAGAGACTAGAGCGAAAGAACCGATTATTTCCTTTGCTTTGTTTAAAAAAAGATTATACGCGGTGAGCATTATCTGTGCTCTATTTAGCGGCGCAGCTTTTATTGTGGCTTCCGTGTATATTCCGATCTTTATTCAAGGGGTATTGGGCGGATCAGCTACAAATTCAGGACTTGTATTGCTGCCAATGATGGTCGGCTCAGTGGTTACAGCTACGATGGGCGGATTTCTAATGTCAAAAACCAGTTACCGCAGCCTGCTGATTCCTACATTTGCACTTTTGGTGATCGGTACTGGACTTGTAGCGACACTCACGCCAGATTCTTCGCGACTGCTTGTTACTTTGTATATGATTTTAATTGGGCTAGGGATTGGTGCTTCATTCTCAGTGCTAAGTACGGCATCCATTCATGGGTTGACCGCACAGCAACGTGGCTCTGCCAGCGCAACGTTGAATTTCATTCGTTCACTGGGCATGACGATANNCAAAGTCACTATTTCTCAGGCAGTCTTACCAAGCTACTCTCGGCTAATGGCGGAGGAGCGGCTCCGGCGGGAGCTATGGATTTTAAAGATCCGCATGCTTTGCTCTCACCTGAGACTAGGGCGCTCATACCACCTGAAATTCTGGGTAAGATTACAGCTGGGTTATCCTCATCCATTGTAAACACCTTTGCTTGGGCGGTGATTCCTGCAGCTTTAGCGTTATTGGCTTCATTCTATATGGGACGTCAGAAGATGGATGCCTCTGCGGAAGGGAATGTTCAGGCGTCTGGGCATTAGCATGTAGTCTAGATAATATTCGTTTGATTATGATTCAGTGAAAATAGACATATAAAAAAACGACAACCACTTCGGGTACTTCCAAAGTGGTTGTCGTTTTTTGTCTAAAGTCATATATGCTCTGTATCTCTAGTCCCACNNAAGGTAGAAAATGGTCGATTGTACTGCGAATTTGGTTCACAAGTATCTGACGGTTTCCCTGATAAGGCGTTCTGCTCTCTATCTCACCAGAAGCTCAGATTCTGATACTCTGAAAACGTAATCAAAATCTGGGTATAGGAGATTCCGATATGGGGGTACCTGCTGGTGAACTGCTTCCCAGCGTCGATCCGGTTCATCGATCACGCTGGAAGATGAAGAACAAACGCCTTTTATGATTTCATTCCCGGAATACCGTTGTCAGACACGCCTTACGTTGGTTTGAAATGGTTCAAGACGATTGTATCTAATCCGACGCAGACCGCAGAGGTTATACGGGTGCTGAAGAACACACTTGCCATGAGTTCACTCGGATTAATTACATCCATCTTTCCAGTGATCTTTGCCATTATGTTGACTGAGATTAAGTCAGGCTGGTATCTCAAGTTGGTGCAGACACTAACCACGATTCCAAACTTTATCAGCTGGATTCTGGTATATGCATTGGCATTCTCGTTGTTCTCTGTAGATAACGGTGTCATCACTCACATTTTAGTGCAGCTTGGAGTGGTAGATGAAGGGTATAACTTCTAAGCCTCCAGCTCAAATATTTGGGTCACGATGATCGTTTGGTACTGGTGGAAATCGTTAGGCTGGGCGCCATTCTCTATCTTGCTGCAATCGCAGGCATTGATCTGGAATTGTACGAAGCTGTTGAGGTGGATGGTGCAAGTCGGTTCCGCAAAATTTGTATATAGAACGGTTGTCGGGACGTTGCTTACTGTGGGGCCTTCAGCTTTTTTAGGGTACTTGTTCACCAAAAAGGAAATGTGGGGCCGAAGTATTTGATACCGGAGTGTCGTGGTTACGATGTATTTTAGCGCAGGTCTGATCCCTTGGTACATCACGANNTCTGGCTTATATTTTGCCTGCGATTATTACGCCATTCAACATCATTCTGGTCAAAACGTTCGTTGAGGCCATTCCTCCATCCCTTGAGGAGTCAGCGTCTATGGATGGTGCTGGTTACATGCGGGTGTTCTGGAGCATTATTGTACCGCTTACTACACCCATTCTGGCTACGATTACGTTTTTTTTCGCAGTGAATCAGTGGAACTCATTTATTGATACGGCGTTTCTGATGACAGATACGAAGTACTTTACGCTTCAGTTCTTGTTATGGCGTTATTTGAACGAGTCCAGCTCGCTCGCAGCTTTAATTCGTAATTCACCAGATATGGCCCCTAGTGTAGCGAATATGCAGACTCCAACCTCTGTACGAATGACCGTAACGATGATCGTCGTATTGCCGATTCTAATCGTTTACCCATTCTTCCAGCGCTTTTTCGTCAAGGGATTATGATCGGTGCGGTTAAGGACTATCACCAGTTTCAGCACCTATGAGCCTTCAACAAGTCAGATATTTCGCTATGGGTGTTGCAGGTCAGACAGGGCTCGTGCTGAAGGGTACGGATGGAAATGACTATGTATTATTTATCGATTTGACCGGGGGAACACCTAATATCGGGATCCAGCGGGCTTAAATCTGATAACATTAACATCTTCATGCTCAGAACAATAAAAAACAGCAAGTCGCCTAGGTATAAATAGGGACTTGCTGTTTGAGGTTTCTATTAGTTCTTAAAGCTGTGAATTGGAGCAGGAATTCGTCCGCCTCGGTTGATGAAGTTGGCACAATTGAAGCCGTTAACAGCCATGACAGGCGCATATCCAAGGAGGCCGCCAAATTCTACGATTTCGCCTACATCCTTGCCGATGACAGGAATGACGCGAACAGCGGTTGTTTTGTTATTGACCATTCCGATAGCAGCTTCATCGGCGATGATGCCAGAGATCGTCTCTTTAGTGGTACTTCCCGGAATAGCAATCATGTCCAGTCCTACAGAACATACACAGGTCATGGCTTCTAGCTTCTCAAGCGTAAGAGCACCACGCTGTACGGCTTGAATCATTCCGTGATCTTCACTAACTGGAATAAAGGCTCCACTGAGTCCACCAACATAGGAGGAGGCCATAACGCCACCTTTTTTAACATTGTCATTTAGAATCGCCAGAGCGGCTGTTGTTCCTGGTGCGCCAGCTTCTTCCAGACCCATAACTTGAAAGATCTCCGCAATGGAATCCCCAATTTCTGGTGTTGGAGCCAGAGATAAATCGATAATCCCAAAAGGCACGTTCAGCCGTTTCGATGCTTCCTGCGCAACTAGTTGTCCAACACGCGTAACTTTAAACGCAGTCCGTTTGATCGTTTCACACAGGGTTTCAAAGTCCTGACCTTTCACTTCCTCTAATGCACGCTTGATTACACCCGGGCCACTGACACCCACGTTGATGACACATTCCCGTTCACCCACCCCATGAAAGGCTCCAGCCATAAAAGGATTGTCTTCGACAGCATTACAGAAGACAACCAGCTTAGCACAGCCGATGGAATCCCGATCCTTGGTGCGTTCCGCAGTTTGAATAATGATATCACCCATTAATTTTACAGCATCCATATTGATTCCACTTCTGGAGGAGCCAACGTTGACGGACGAACAGACTCTTTCAGTGACTGCGAGTGCTTCTGGGATACT
>DOJM01000067.1:3797-7678 GCA_003529225.1 Paenibacillus sp. | reverse complement strand
GCAATTGGGGTCACAGAAATCCGTTTATTAACAATGGGTACACCGAATTGTCTTTCTAGATCTTCACCTGTTTTGACGAGCTTCTCGGCGGATCTAGTGATTTTGTCGTATACGTTTTGGTTAAAAGTTCTCATATCTGTATGCGCACAATCCATGAGGCTGATCCCCATCGTTATGGTACGTACATCCAGATTCATTTCACGAATCATCTTATTCGTTTCTTGTACTTCCACCAGTGATATCATGGTCATCCTCCTAAATGCGGTGCATAATATTAAAAATATCCTCATGCTGAAGCTTGATTTCCACGCCGATCGCTTCGCCGATCAAATGTAAATCTTCAACAATATCCTCAAATGCTTTAGTCGCGCCAGAAATGTCTACAATCATCATCATGTTAAAATAATCTTGTACAATCGTCTGAGAAATATCCAGAATGTTCAAATTGTGCTCGGCAAGATATGTACATACCTTAGCAATAATCCCTACTTTGTCTTTTCCTAATACAGTAATAATCCCCTTCATGATTACAGCCTCCCTTTGTATATGGTGATTACGCCGTGTGAACGGAATGAACCATTCCAATCATTATTACAAATGCTGAAGCAAGCTTCAACCAAAGGTTTTTTGTCAGTTTGATCATTTTTATATAAAGTCCTATGAATTTAAAGGAAATTCGATTGACAGTATATGATAAATATGATGAAGTGAGAGATTGATACGATACTCTGAAGGAGTAAATATGACTACACAAAAATATAAAGATATGGTTGAAGAGCGGACCAAACAAACCCTCCAAGAATGGTCGGAACTGTCGGGAGTTAACGAGAAGGACATTTATCGTTTTTTGCATAATTTGAAAGGCACGGCAGGAACAGTGGGATTACAAGAAGTTGAACAGTTTGCCAATGCAACGTTGCCCTATTTCATGGAAAGTAGCCTTAAGAGCTGGTCTATTGAAGAATGGGGCGAGTATTTGTATCCGCTTATTCCACTGTTTAACCAAGATTCATCGGATTCTCTAGGTTCAGTTAAGACGTTAGACAAAAAAGGAAATGATGATGCGCTCCCACATAATGATATATTGCTTATTGATGATGATGTAGAATTAGTGGCTTATTTAAAAGAATCATTGGAGAGGCAGAACTATTATGTAAGCATAGCCTTATCCGCTGAACGGGGTCTTAAGATTTTTTATGAAACCAAACCGGATCTGATTCTTCTGGATATTCTTTTGCCTGATATCAGCGGGATTGAGGTCTTGAATCAAATTATCGGCAAAGCCAAAAAAGAACGTATTCCAATCATCATTATAAGTGGGGAGTACTCCAAAGCGACGCAATTGCATGCCTATAGGCTGGGCGTGATGGATTTTTTACCGAAGCCTGTAGATATTGATTTATTTCTGGCTTTGATTAAAAACCGCTTTGAGTTAAAGCGGGAATGGCAGGAATCCATCATTGTGGATGAATTGACGGGTGCGTTTAATCGAAAACACTTTAATCAAGTGATGAAGCAGCTGATTTGCGATTTTAAGCGCACGGAACGGGTGTTTTCTTTAGCTCTGATTGATCTGGACTATTTTAAAAAGATTAATGATACATATGGTCATCTAATCGGAGATGAGGTATTACAGTCCTTGTCTGAGCTTGTACAGGGTTCGATTCGTATGGAAGATACCTTTTGCCGCTTCGGTGGAGAAGAGTTTGCTGTGTTCCTGCCAAATACGGATGCGAGTTCTGCATTGACAGTAATAAACCGTATTCAGGAGCGATTTATTACTGTCAACTTTTTTACGAAGAATGAAGTCTTTCATGTGACCTTCTCGGGTGGGATATCAGAGGTAACAGAAGCTGAGAATATTGCCGATAAAATTGTAGAGGAAGCAGACCAAGCTCTCTATGCCAGCAAAGATGCCGGAAGGAATCAGACTACACTCTACACGGACCATTTATTGTCGACTAAAAAGCATTCGGTTCTAAATGTAATTGTTGTGGATGATGATGCGTTGATTCGAAAAATAGTGACTCATCAGATTTATACTTGGGAGCCAGAGGATATTGCTGAGGTGAATATCAGCAGTTTTGCGAATGGGCTGGATTTCTTGCAATCGGATTGGTATACCATAGATGAGAAATATATTATTCTACTGGATGGTGTGATGCCGGAACTTGATGGCGTTGAAGTCCTGGAAAGAATTCGCAAGACGTATCCGGAAGTGAATATATTAGTGATCATGCTGACAGGGAGAAATAATCAGGCGGATATTGTACATGCCCTGCAGATGGGTGCCGATGATTATGTAGTAAAACCTGTCCATATGCCTGAGCTGTTGTCCCGAATGGAACGGTTGGCTCATAGATTCTTGTTCTAACACGAAGGGAATTATTCGAATATGCAAAAAATAATGGTAGTGGATGATGAAGAAGTATTACGGATGTTAATCGAGGATACATTGGAAGATTTGGATAATGTTGAGATTCACACAGTCGAGAATGGGCTGGAGGCTCTAACCAAGCTATCTGCGGATCCTTATGATTTGGTGATTCTGGATTATATGATGCCGGAAATGACCGGGATTGAAGTGCTTCAGCAGCTGGATGAGGAGAAGAAGAAAACTACAGCTATATTAATGTTAACGGCCAAGGCTCAAGATGTAGATCGAATTCGAGCAGTTGAAGCAGGCGCGCGTTACTTCATGCCGAAACCATTTAGTCCGATGGAACTCTTGCGGATTGTGGAGGGGATCCTGAGTGGTGAAGGAAAGTAACGCTAATCACAGTATCAAAAAAAAATATTTCCGCATCATTATATTTGTGTTTTCTTTAATCATTATTATGGGAACTGTTTTTTTCATTTTCATAAACTACGAGCAAGATGAATTAAGTAGAGAACGTGAAAGTTTGCAGTATAAAGCAGACACGATCAGTGAGATGGCGAGCACGTTAAATGAGGTGTTTTTTCGAGCTAGGGGATTCACTTTGCTTAAGGACGAGAATGAATTAAAGCTCTTAAATGCAGCCCTAGTTAAATTTGATCAGATACTGGATACGTATTCTAATCTTAATTTATCCGCCGAAGAAGCCTTGTTTAGAGATGGTTTAAAATCATTTTATGTCCAGTATAAAAATAAAACCTTACCGGAAGCAATTCGGCTTGTCGAGGCTGACGATTATGCAGCTTTGAGAGTTTTATCCGGAGATGGTATTACTAAATCAGTGAATGATTTTCTAACGTATACGAAAGAGTACAGACAGCGATCCGATGCAGCATTAAATACTATGGCTATGGATTATATCAAACGAGCTAACGAATTCACCTTTATCGCTTTCTTTTCTAGCACGATTATTCTACTGTTCTTTACCTTTATGATCTGGCGGATTCTTAAGAACTTGATTAATCCTATTTTGAAACTTGAAGGGGCCACTCATTCCTTGGTTGCCGGTGAGGAAATTCTTCTGGGCAAGCTTAAGCATCAAGATGAGATTGGTCGACTTTATAATGCATTTCTAAATATGGCCAGAAGTATTCAGGACAAAGAAGAAGAATTGATGATGCAGAATGAGGAGCNNCAGCAAGATGAACTTCAGGATCAGCAGTACAGACTGCAACGCTCGCTTAGTGAAATAGAGAGTATGATGAAGGCACTCGATCAATCCTCAGCGGTGGGGATCCTTACAGATAAAGGCGTATTTACCTATGCGAATGATAATTTAAGCAAATATACCGGCTATAAAAATTCTGAAATTATCGGTTTTACCTATAAGTTATTTGAACTCTATAATATATCTAGAGAACAAATGCAGAAGATCTTCAATAAATTAAATACGGGTGGGGTATGGAGCAATGAACTCCAGATTCTGACTAAAGACGGATCGCCA
>DOJM01000067.1:1690-3755 GCA_003529225.1 Paenibacillus sp. | reverse complement strand
TATGAAAAGAATACAGCTGGAGCTAGCGAAAACGCTGAAGAATACGGAACAGACCAAAAAAATGCTTGAGCTTAATAATCAGCTGAATCATGACATTACTTACACCTTAGATAAACATGAATTTGCAGATAAGTTTATTCAGTTCATGCATCATCTGTATTCATTTGATTCGAGTTTCTTCCTTCTTGTAAAAGATAAGATCGCGGCTGTTAAAGGGATTCCTCAGGAAAATGTAGAGCGTTATCTCGATAATGAGAACAATGAAATGTTATATCGTTTGAAGACGGAAAAAACCTATCTGATTAAGCGCCTAGCTACGCAATCGGAACAGGGGATTTCTGCAAATGAGGTCTACTGTTATGATTTCTATACCACTGTTGTAAATGCAGAAGATGAGATTCTAGCTGTATTTTGCGGAACCCGGATTGGACATTCTTTCAGTAAAGAAGAGATTAATGAGGTTCAAGGAATGATGAACCGCGTAGCTCTGGCGATTGAACGTTTATTCATGTACGAAGAGATTGAACATGGGCGAAAGCTGAACCGCGATATCGTGAATAACGTAAACGAAGGCATTCAGTTCGTGAGTACAGAAGGCATGATGCTTCAGATGAATAAGGCGCTGTGCAACATCGTTAACTATGACTGGATCGAAGGTACACTGACTCCTAGACAAGAATGGATGGATTATTTCATCGAACGCTCGAATGAGAACCATGAACTTCGGTCGTTTTTTGAACAAGCAATCTCTGAGGATGCTCTGGAGTCCAGCAGTATGCAATACTCCATTGGAACTGAATCCAAGAAGCATATTGATGTTTATGCGATTCCTGTTTTCCGCCGGGAGCTTAGAATTGGTACATTGTTTGTATATAGAGATATCACTAGGGAGTACGAGCTGGATCTTATGAAATCTGATCTTGTCAGTACGGTAAGTCATGAGCTGAGAACACCATTGTCGAGTGTATTAGGATTCACGGAACTGCTATTGTCCAAAACCATGAAGCCTGAGAAGCAGCTGAAGTATTTGGAGACGATTCATAAAGAAGCGAAGCGGTTGACAGAGCTTATTAATGATTTTCTGGATCTGCAGAGAATGGAGTCAGGGAAGCAGCAGTATATCACGGAGCATGTAAATCTTAGTGAAATTGTCCTTGGGGTTATCGATCAATATAAACTTAGTAGCACACATCATGTGCTATTGGTGGATGAGGCTCTCAATGCAGAGGTAGATGTGGACAAGGATAAGATCGTCCAAGTTCTAACGAATTTGTTAAGTAATGCGATCAAGTTCTCACCGTCTAATAATGAAGTGAAGGTACTGCTGCATAATGAGCCGGATCATATTATTGTGCGTATCCAGGATAATGGTCTGGGCATTCCAAAGGATCAAATCGGACAGCTATTCCAAAAATTCAGAAGAGTGGACAACAGTGCCTCCAAAAGAATTGGTGGAACAGGTCTTGGTCTTGCCATCTGTAAAGAAATTATTGAGAAACAAAAGGGAACCATTGGTATTGATTCGGTAGAGGGAGAGGGGACAACCGTTTGGTTTAGCCTCCCAATCCTTAATGCAGAAGCAAGCCGACAGCAAGATGAGCTGAATAAATGGAATGCCGATAAAGAACTCAAACCTAATGTAATGATTATTGAAGATGATTATAGTCTTTCGTTGCTTTTATCAGAAGAGCTTAAAGGGAAGGGGTTCCGTGTTACCCATCACTATCATCCACGGCAAGCTTTTGATCAGGCCTTGAAAACACCATTTGTTGCGATCGTGGTTGATTTGATGCTTGGTGAAGAACTGGACGGCTGGGATTTGATCCGAATGCTAAAAGAGGATTCGAGAACAGAGAATATTCCGATTGTAATCTCTTCTGCTCTGGATCAATCAGATAAGAACCAACTGAATGATGGGATACAGAAGTATTTAACGAAGCCTTATCCGCCAGGTGAGTTATCGAATACGCTTGAAGAGATTGTGAAGATAAAGACAAGGGTAGGCGAGGTATTATTTCCCGAAAGTAAGAAGGATTTATAGTTTTTATTTATCACAATATTTTAT
>DOJM01000067.1:0-1579 GCA_003529225.1 Paenibacillus sp. | reverse complement strand
AGGAGAGGTGGATATTGTTGCAACTACAGGTAACGAACAGTCCTTTTAACGAGAACCAAGTCGAGCTTCTCAATCGTCTTCTACCAACCTTAACGGAGACGCAGCAAATATGGCTTAGTGGATATTTGTCCGCGATTGGTCGTACTACTGCGGCAGCGCCAGCGGGTGCTGAACTTCAAGTGCCATCGAATACGAATACGATTGGAAAGACAGAGGTTGGCGCTGCCGTAACGAGCCAACCAGCAGCCTCACGGGAAGTGACCATATTATTTGGATCGCAAACGGGGAATTGCCAGCGATTAGCGGGGAGCTTGTCCCGCAAGCTGGAAGAGCAAGGATTTCAGGTCACACTCTCCGCGATGAACAATTTCAAACCTACAGCGCTTAAAAAGGTTGAGAATCTACTTCTATTGGTGAGTACTCATGGAGAAGGTGAACCACCAGATAATGCACGGATTTTTCATGAATTTCTTTACAGTAAAAGAGCTCCTCAATTAGAGAACCTGCGGTTTTCAGTTCTGGCTCTGGGAGACACCTCTTACGAATTTTTCTGTCAGACGGGTAAAGAGTTCGATCAGAGGTTAGAGGAACTTGGTGGTAAGCGCCTAAGTCCACGTGTAGATTGTGATCTCGATTATGATGATTCCGTTGCCGAATGGTTTGAAGGTGTAATTGGTGCACTAAATGCAAATTTAAATGCTCCTGCCATTGCTGCTAAAGCTGTTCAAGCCGCAGAGGACGCAGAGTCACAAGAACCTCTATATACTCGTAATAATCCTTTTAAGGCAGAGGTACTGGAGAATCTGAATTTGAACGGACGCGGCTCAGACCGGGAGACTCGCCATTTGGAACTATCGCTTGAAGGCTCTAATATACAGTTTGAACCAGGGGATGCACTGGGAGTATATCCAGAGAATCATCCTGAACTGGTGGACGCTATTATTCATACTATGGGCTGGAATCCTAATGATAAGGTTCCATTTAATAAGAAAGGTGATGAAGGAGCCTTACGTGAGGCACTTCTGCATCATTATGAAATCACTGTATTGACCAAACCTTTGCTGGAGCAAGCGGGAAAGCTGTCTGCTTCAAACAAGCTGAGTGAGTTATTAGCTCCAGACCGTGCTTCGGAGCTAAAAGCGTATATTCAAGGACGCGATCTACTCGATTTGATCCAGGACTTCTCACCGTGGGAAGGTCCAGCCAGCAGTTTTGTGACGATTTTGCGGAAGCTCCCTGCACGCCTATATTCTATCGCTAGCAGTTATAAAGCTAACCCGGATGAGGTTCATCTAACCGTCAGAGCTGTACGTTATGAGGCTCACGGAAGGGAACGTTACGGTGTCTGCTCAGTGCATTGTGCAGAAAGAGTAGAACCGGGGGATACATTGCCTATTTACATTCAGCATAATCCTAACTTTAAGCTGCCGACAAATCCGGATGCACCGATCATCATGATCGGACCGGGCACAGGTGTTGCACCATTCCGCTCTTTCTTAGAGGAACGTGGAGAGCTGGGAGTAGAAGGGAAATCTTGGCTGTTCTATGGGGATCGGCATTTTGTAACAGATTTCCTGTA
>DOJM01000066.1:4464-7034 GCA_003529225.1 Paenibacillus sp. | reverse complement strand
GAGAAGTAACGCTTTGGGAATCCCTAAATGTCTTCGGGTCGAGCGATTACACAAACGTATCATGAGGTTCAGCAACTGCTTAAAAAGCTCGAAAGGAACTTCCTTCGCTTTTTTAGAGAGCGTAGAATGGTCCACGGTTCTAAGGCCACCTAAACCCATTCGTGCTTCACCATCCCGATAACCCTCCCACTGCTGGAACGAAGCTTCCGTCAAGAACAAAAAGAGGTCATAGACGGTAAATTTCCGCGCTACATCGACATACTCAAGTTCTTGAAGAAGCAGCAAGATTTTCTCTTTGGGAATCACCGATTGCAGAATGTTCGAGATCGAAGTAGACTTTTTCATGAGGTCGCCTCGTTTCGGATGTTTGTAGGGGTACAAACACTTTAACGAATGGGCGGTCTTTTTTTCTACCTTTTTTTGGTTAATCAACAGGAGTGCTATAACTCCACTATAAAAGGATTGTAACTCTGTATTACAAGCCTTTTTCGCCATGACGCTCTGACAAAATGAGGACTGTGAAAATAAAATAGTAGATTGAGCTGCCGCCGTTTGATTCGGCGGCCGTTCCTCCCGCACTGGATCGTAGCCGCCAAATCCGGATCACCAGGAACGAGAGCTACCGCCCCCTATCTGGCGGAATTCTCCGCCTCACTACAGCCAGCTGGTGAAACCCAGAAGAACCAGGAGCGAGTGTTACCTCAGCTTGATTCGACTACCGTCCACGCCGCGCTGCAGTCAGGCTACAACTTTATGTTCTCAGTCTAATACTTTGTTTGCTTCTAACAGATACCGCAATCGATTCTTCGTGAGGAACCGTATCAAAACCAATTCATTAAAGGGATGCAAATAATGAGTGATTTGATCACAGAATTCTGGATGAGTATGTATTAAATGGTTGTTACTTCATTAATCGATGCGCCAAAAATAAAATTTAAAAAAGGAAACACCTCCCACAGTGATTTCTGTGAGAGGGGATAAATTCACTTAGAATTTTAAATAATTGTGGTGTTTTCAGGAAAGGGGCTACACTATTCTAAAAAAAAACGCCCTTTAAAGAGCGTTTATAATAATTATCGCTTTTAATCTATTTCTTTTCGTAAACAAACTTTTTTAAAATAATTTGCTTTGTTTTGGAAGTTACATTTTCTTCATTATCAAAATTAGCAACTTCATCGCTTAGATATTCATTCGGAACGTCTACATGATAAAAATCACCATATTCAGTTTGTATGACTCCTACAGGCTTAGTAAGAACTTCCTCCGAATACTGTTTCTGTTTCTCTGGAGAAAGTAGGCTCGATGCTTGAGGGGTGTCATTTTGTAAACTGTTTCCATCAGCAAGTATTTGATTTTTTAATATAACTGTAGCCCCTCCAAAAACGAATATAAGACTTAGAACTATAATAATTGTTCGGAAGCGCTTCTTCACAATCACTCCTCCCTTCTAAAAGAAATATATTATAGTATTTTAACAAATATTAATATAGTTCCTTCAATTCAGGAAATTAATTAGTTTGCATAATTTATATAACCATTCCCAGAAATTGTATAATTATTATAATTAGAAATCATTACTTCATATGNNCTGGTTTCGTTATTTCCTGTAAATCTACCAGTAATAAGCGTAACTTCGCCCAAATAGTTTTGATTTACAAGTGTATAACCTACTTGTGGTTGAGCTGTAGTACTATTATCTCCCCTTTGTACCACAGTGATCCTAAGAATTTTTGATGAATAAGTGGTGAATTCACTTGGAAATGTAGAACTGTTAGCTGCGAGATTACTAAATGCCCAATATGATAATGACGCATAAGGTGAAATTTGTACGGAATTTGTTTCTCCAGAATTTACAACTAAGGATTCGATAAGTATCGCATTTTCTATCGCTTGATTATATTCTTCAAGAGTTAATTTACTCAATATTGAACTCGTATTTTTAATTGAAGAATATGATGGGAATGATGTTGGGAATGATGTTGATAATGATTCTGCATAGGAATTTGTAGTAATTAGTCCTATTGATACTAGCATAAATACTAACATTGTTACGAGAATTTTTTTCATGAATAAGCTCCTTTTATTTAGAGTATTTTGGAATTAAATACATAGTTAGTAACATACTCAATAACCAAAATATAGTATAAATTAAATTTTTAGTCTATAAAGCGATTGAATTGATAGATTCTGACAAAATCTTTTTCTGATCTATTGAACTGGAAGATCATCTACTTTCCGAAATTAATAATCACTGAGCTAATTAAATTCTCGAATCATACTCTATTACAGTAGCCCGTTAGTATTCATCTATGATCTACATAATTGTGTAAATGATGACGCTGACTGAATTGATTGATTGATCTGATAAAAAAATATAGTTACTGAAAAAAACCTGCACTCATATAAACTGTACCTGGTGCCTTCATTCATTCTGATCAGGGATCTCATTATACACATCCGGATTTCCAAAAAATGGTTAAGAAAATGAAATTGAAACAATCTATGTCCAGGCGTGGGAACTGCTGGGATAACGCCCCTCAGGAATCTTTTTTTGGTCACTTTAAGGATCA
>DOJM01000066.1:349-4395 GCA_003529225.1 Paenibacillus sp. | reverse complement strand
ATCTTCTTCAATCTGCCTGACTTTTTATAAATGTCCTTTACATAGGGTACAATTTAATAGCAGCAGGGTTCATTATTTCACCTGTCTACTATATGGGGAGTTTTTTTACACATACTTATCTCGACCAGACAACATTCCAAACGTCATCACTACTCCAGAGATAATGATCAGTGTGAGAAGTGGAATCGTCCATACGTGGGCCATATCATATAGATACCCGATCAATATAGGTCCTATAGCTGCAAGCATATATCCCGTTGATTGAGCCATTCCAGATAATTCTGCAGCTTGATTTCCATTTCGGGCACGAATTCCGATATAACTTAGCGCCAGTGGGAAATTTCCTCCCAAAGCGATACCAATCAAGATAATACTTAGGATCATCATGGGGTAAGATGAGCCCATCCATAGTCCAGCATAACCAACAATGGAGCACATGCCTAATGCGAATGCAATCCATACTTGAGAGCGTAGTCGTCCTGCAAGAATAGGAACAAGAAAACTAACAGGCACGCCAACAATTTGTGTGAAGGATAATAACCAGCCCGCTGTACCCCTACTTATGCCATTGTTATATAAGATTTCAGGTAACCAAGACATCGTGATATAAAATAAAGAAGACTGAAATCCCATGAATAGCGCTATTTTCCAAGCGAGTGGTGAACGCCAGATTTGCTTAGCACTGATCCTTACACTTTTCATTGCATTATCTTTGGCTGGATTTAATCTAATTAGAAGGATCCATACAACGGCCGCTATGATTGTCGGAATTCCCCATACGATTAAAGCTCCGTCCCACCCAAGCTTCAGATCATGGGCTAGAGGAATACTAATACCTGATGCTAACGATGCGAACAATCCCATTGAAGTGGAATAGACACTTGTCATTAGACCGAACTTTTGTGGGAATTTCTCCTTCACAACTACCGGCAATAGAACATTTCCGATGGCTATACCTACTCCAATCAATAACGTACCAAAGAAAATAAAGAGTGTCATTGAAATGGAACGAATGCAAATACCGATCAAAAGAATAACCAAACCCAACAATAGCGTCTTCTCGTTGGATAAACGAGCAGCGATTCTAGGAACGAGAGACGACATTACAGCGAAGGATATCAAAGGTATACTCATTAATAAACCTGCACTCCAGTGTGCAAGCCCCACATCTTCTTGAATAATTCCCACTAATGGACCTACCGATGTAATCGCAGGGCGTAAATTAAAGGCTACCAGAACAATCCCCGTAATGAGTAAAATGATATATAACGAATTCTTGTTGTCTTGTGTCTGTGGTGAATGCAAAAACTAAATCTCCCCTCAACTAATCAAATGCCAAATGATCTTCAGAATGTAGCATTAGTTATAACATATAAGAAAGTAGTTTAAAAGTATAAAAGCAAACAGCGCGCACCGATTAAGTATCGGCACGCGCTGAATTTCTAAGCTAGATATAGAGTAATATCTAATTGTTTGATTTTCTCAATCCATTCGTCTGATAAGCCTCTATCGGTTACAATAGCGTCAAAATCATTTAACGAAGCAAAGTAGGTGGATTTAACCGTATCAAACTTTGAGGAATCAATCACTAAAATTTTTTCAAGGGCACAATGAATTGCCGCATTTTTTGTATCTACTTCACAACTGTTCGTGCAAGTGATGCCTAATTTAGCATTAACTCCAGCAGCAGAAATAAATGCTTTTGTTGTTCGTGTTCTACTTATTAAATCCAACCCTTCTCTGCTTTCAAACATTTGAAGTTCTGGACGGTAATGACCACCAATAAGAATAAAATCCTTAAATCCTTTTTTATGAATCTCAATTAATGCGTTCATAGAGCAGCAAACAAACTCTACAGAACGATTTGACGGAATATGTTCGATAATTTGAGCGGTTGTTGTACCAATATCAATAAAAATAATATCGTTAGGCTCGATTAGTGAAGCTGCTAACTTACCTATATTATATTTTTCTGATGCCCGATTATTTTTTTGAGTTGTCAAATCATATTCATCTTGTTTATTCTCATTTGGGTCAGAACCATTATAAATAACCGCACCTGAAACAACTTGCACGATTTTATTTTCTTTTAGATATTTAATATCTCGGCGAACAGTCATTTCTGTAACATCAAGTTGATGTGAAAGCTCTTTGATGGATGCGCCACTTTTATTTTTTAGGATTGATACAATTGTATTTACTCTCTCTTGCTTATCCATACCGGTTCATCCTAACTACTAATAAAGTATAATTAACAGAATTATACCATATAATGAAACCATTTTTTAAAAACCAATTTCACTAGTAACCCAATACTTCCTGCCCTTTTACAATTTTAACTATGGCACTAGTTCCTAACCGTTCTGCGCCCAAATCAATAAATGCTTTAGCATCATCCAAAGAGCGAATACCTCCAGCTGCTTTAATCTTCACATTCTCACCTATGTTCTGTGCAAACAGGCTGACATCCTCTTTGGTTGCTCCAGCTTTTGAGAACCCAGTGGATGTTTTGATATAATCAGCTCCAGCTTTTGTAACAAGCTCACATACTTTCACTTTTTCCTCTTGGGTGAGCAAACAGGTTTCAACAATAACCTTTAATACTCTACTTCCACATGCATTTTTAATGGCACGTATTTCGTCGCAAACTTCCTCATAACGTCCACTTTTTAAGAAGCCTACATTGATCACCATATCAATTTCTGATGCTCCATTTGTAATTGCATCCGTTGCTTCAAATACTTTAACGGCTTNNCCGATAACTGTACATATTGCTATTTTGCCTTCTACATAATTTGCAGCTTCTCTAACATAAGCACTTGGGATGCAAACACTGGCCGTTTGGTATTTCATCGCATCATCACATAAATTCTTTATATCATCCCATGTAGCAGTAACATCGAGGAGGGTATGATCTACTTTTCCTAATATATCTTTAACATCCATTCTATTCACTTCTCCCTTAAAAATTAATTATAAAACGTTTAAAATGTTAATATTCTAACAATTGTTATTACACTACAAAGAACTAATTCCTCCATAACCATTGATGGATGAATAACCGATCTCCGGGTGCGTGCGACTGCAACTAATTAGTGCTCCTAATATGTATCGGTATAAGTTGCAATTCCTCTGTTTCCGCTACAAATCAGGTTTTCCCCCAATAACTCACAGGAACAATTACTTGTTCTGAATCACACTCCTCCTTCTAATAACTCCAGGATATTTCATTTGTTATATTACCAATATAGATTGTTATATTAATAACATATGTTTGAATTATAACATCTTTAAAATTATAGTCAATCATTAATTAGAGAAATGTTTCTCTACATACAACTGTTCTTGGTTGGATTTGCATATAATAACTCTCGATCCGTCTGCGGAATTATCCCTGTAGACGGATCCTTTTTATGCTGTTTTACTAGATTAATTTTTGATATACGAAAAGGCCGCCGGATACTTTCCGACGGCCTCTATGTCTTCTTTCAGGTTAAGTTATGATGCTGAGCAATAACCCCTTCTTGACTTTGCTGATCCAACTTATAGCATATCAACGCAATCACACATGCCGATATCGCCAGGATGGAAGCAGCTATAGGAAGGGAGATTAATCCTCCATGCTGGGCAACCACTCCACCAATCGCGGATCCACCTGCGATTCCCAGGTTAGACGCTACTGGGTTCAACGATGCAGCAAGGTCCTTCGATCGTGGTGAGAACTGCTTGGCCAAATCTATCAAATAGAGCTGGGCCGGTGCGCTCACAATACTCGACATTACGGCTAGCATCATTAGTACGATCATTCCAAGAATCGAGATCGATGCGGTCATAGTAAAGACGATATAGACCACAGCTTGTATAAGAAATACGAATCTAAGCTTACTTACCGCATTTCCGGACGCAACCTTGCCTCCAATCCAATTGCTGACAATCGTGGCAATCCCGTATACAAACAATACGCCACTAACTGAGCTTTTAGGAATATTCATCACTTGCTCCAGTAATGGTGTAATGTAAGTGTACATCACAAATACAGCTCCCAC
>DOJM01000066.1:0-248 GCA_003529225.1 Paenibacillus sp. | reverse complement strand
GCCCTACAAAAGTGCCGATCGGTACACCAAATACATTCGCAACAGCGAAGCCACTCAAAATTGTAGCGATTGCTTAGCCTCTTTTCTCCGGATCAACCGCTTCATTCGCTACCGTAATGGCTACAGAAAGAACAAAACCACATAGCACGGCAGTAACTATTCAAGTCACCAGCAGCATACTGTAGGTTCCAGTTATAGCACTCCACAAATTCAGTAGCAGAATCAATACAAGCGACACAAGAATCGTA
>DOJM01000065.1:5047-7415 GCA_003529225.1 Paenibacillus sp. | reverse complement strand
GCACTAAAAACCTTGTGATTTTCAGAACATGATATTCCAAACGGCACTTGGAAAGGTTTGTACATTAATTAACTAAATACATTTATTTTCAGTATCGGCAGGTCAATAAAAGCAGCATATCGTTCAGCAGCTTTACACACCGCTCCTTCAGCATTACCAAGCTCTCTAAAAGGATGAAAGACAATCTCAATTCCTTTTTTCTTAATCGTTCGTTTCCATGTACCTACAACTTGGCCACCTACGACAATCATAGGCAGGAAAACACCGTTGTTGCCAGGAACAATTAAAGGAGCCGTCTCAGGTTCAAGTACAGCACTCCGGTCTTTATAACCAAGAATGTACTCATCGAAACCCGGAAGTAAATAGATACCTGACTCTTCATCCGCTGGAACTACTCTATGGTTAGACATACAATACTCACTGCCATTTATATCTGTCGATTGAAGTTCTTTATTCACAGATTCTAGCCCTCGTCTGGCATCTGTAAGGGTTATGCCTGCCCACCAAGCGAAGTCCTGAACGGTCGCCAATCCACGGGCTGTAAAATACCGCAATGCGAGTTCTTGCAACGATTGTTCGTAAGATAGCTCTCGGCAATCTGGCACCCATTCCTCTAACAATACAATCGTTTGCTGTTTACCATTCATCGGGCCAAAACAAATCAGTCCTTGATAGGCACTATTCCAGAGCATGTGATAACCGCGTTGATTCCCCGTGTGGATGCCCTCCTCTTCTATTAGCTGAAGTAGGACCGAACGATCCATTTGCTTCCCACCCTTTAGAGCATCCACTATAATTTCTCTACAGCGCTCCAGTGTTTGATCATCAAGTCCAAGCTCAGCCATTCGCCGCTTCGTTTGTGATGCTAAACGTGGTGCAGAGAGCTGTAGCATCCACCTTACATCTTCTGCCGGGACGAAATGAAGCGTACCTCGCAGCGTCCAAGTAAGAATAATCTTACGGTCAGCGATTGCTCGCTCTATATCAGCTAATTTCGTAGCAGGAGAACGTAATCCGATGGCCCAAACCGCCTGCATATAGTCCTGCGCTTGCATAGCCCCCATTTTTTTCACGACCTGCTCTGGTGTGTGATGTAAAGAGCCTGAAATCATTTGATTATACAACCTGCTATTAGCAATAAGGGTATTAGTCACACTACTCCTCCTTTTCAGAAATGAATTCTTAAATTATACACTTCCAAAAATTCGATGAAATAGCTAAGTTCTTCATGCTCATGTCTATGTCGATATTACTATTGATTCTATTGAATTACGAGAATAAATTAGGATATGAACTCCGTTCCATTGCATATTTTGCAACAGAAAATCTTTATTTCTCTCAAAAAAAAAGTTCTATTGCACTTCGTGCATTAGATTTTGGTAAAAACCTTCAAAAAAGAGATTCAGCCTACATTTGATTGTAAAAAATGCAACAGAAATCAGATCCGCTTACTTTCAGATCTATTCTGTTGCACAAAATATACGCCTGTTGATTAGCTAAAAAAAGGTAGAAAAAAGGCCGCCCATTCGTTAAAGTGTTTGTACCCCTACAAACATCCGAAACGAGGCGACCTCATGAAAAAGTCTACTTCAATCTCGAACATTCTGCAATCGGTGATTCCCAAAGAGAAAATCCTGCTTCTTCTTCAAGAACTTGAATATATCGATGTAGCGCGGAAATTCACTGTCTACGACCTCTTTTTGTTCTTGGCTGAAGCTTCGTTCCAACAATGGGCTGAGTATCGGGATGGTGAAGCACGAATGGGTTTGGGTGGCCTCAGACCCGTGGACCATTCCACGCTCTCTAAAAAGGCGAAGGATGTTCCTTTCGAGCTTTTTAAACAGTTGCTACACCTCATGATAAGCTGTTGTAATCGATCTACCCGAAGACATTTAGGCATTCCCAAAGCGTTACTTCTCGTGGATTCCACCAAAATTACCGTGGGTAAAGAACGACTTCCTTGGGCTCCACTTAAAGGCGAACGAGCGGGAATCAAATTGCATGTTTCGTTGGTGGCCGATGAAGGTCGACTCCACAAAGTGATCGAAACAACAGGGAATTCCCATGATTTTAAAAGCAGTCCCGACGTGATTGACAAGCGTTTTATTGTAGTAGCTGATAGAGCATACGGCAGCCACAAACGTTTCGATGACTATCTGGAACAGCGCCAATCCTTTGTCATTCGACTTCGGGATAATACACACTTTCAAGATCCCTTACCCAGAGAACGATTCGAACCGTTCACAGGAACACTCGAACGCGATTTCACCTGTCAGTTAGGAAAGAATGCTCGACTTTCCAAGCACCGTTTCCGCGTCGTGATTCTAAAAGATCCGCAAGGCAATCCGGTGATTCTCGCTACGAATCT
>DOJM01000065.1:0-5022 GCA_003529225.1 Paenibacillus sp. | reverse complement strand
ACGTTTACCCGTGGAGTGGAATGCCTTTTTGCTTAACGATCTTACGTTTCCATAATTTAGCTAATCAACAGGCCTGCAGTTTGTGCAATAGATGCATTCTTTTTTATAGGAAAATAGGATTCTGTTGTACTTTGTACATTAGAATTCGACCCATTTGTAATAATAAAACGTTTTGGTAACCAATTGGTTGCAGAATGTGCAATAGAATCGAATTCCAATGTCTATAGAATCTATTGTACATAGTGCAATCATAGGAAGCACCTGTTAACTGCAAAAAGTGCAACTATTTCTACTAAAACTCTCTCCAGATTTTTTTAGTTGTATTTTGTGCAATTAAATTTCTAGTTTTCCTCTCTCAGCGGGTAGCGTCAAGAAGTTTGTGTAAGAGAGTAGAGAGTAACTCCTCGGGTGTTCGTTAGTAGGTATGGATGTTCTTTGGGGCGGGGGAACCCCGCCCCAAAGAACAAGGGAATTATGCTGTTTCTTCCTGCCCTTCCCGCACCGGATATCGCGCTTCAAACATTTCGTTTAGTTTCTTCTTTACCTCCAGATCGCCGAAGCCCCGAATTACCCGTTCGCTAAAACGTTCATTGTAGTCCATCACGTCGAGATAGACGATTTTCTCTGCTGCATCCATATTGGTGAGACTGTTCATCGGCTTCAGGCGCTTTCGGATTTCCTTGTTCATTCGTTCAATCGGATTAGAGGTGTAGATGGCTTCCTTCATCACTGCCGGATACTTGTAAAACGTCAGCAGTGTGGACAGTTGTTCCTCCCAGGACCGCATCTCCTTCGGGTACAGCTTGCCCCATTTGGCCTTCACCGTATCAAACGCAGCCAGTGCCAGATCGTGGTCCTTTGCTGTATAAATAGTCTTCAGATCTTCAATCACTTCCGTTTTGTGCTGAATCCGGATCTTGGGAAACGTGGAGCGAACCTTGTGGACAATACAGTGCTGCACATCGGCTTTCGGATACGTTTCTTGGAACGCGGCATCGAGTCCTGGCAACCCGTCAAATACACCTAGTAGCACCTCCTGAGCTCCACGGTTGTAGAGATCTTTTAACACCTCACGCCAGCCGTTTGCGCTCTCTTGGCCGCCCACATAAAAGCCAAGGATTTGCCGATGCCCGTCTTCGTCGATTCCCATCGCGAAATAGACGACTTCTCCGCTGACGGTTCCTCGCTTGAGCTTGACGTAAAGACCATCCAGGTAGATCACGGAATAGCGTTTGTTTAACGGGCGCTTCTGCCACTGGTGGATGTCATCAAGTACCGTAGCTGTAATATTGCTGACGGTGGTGGGGGAATAGTGGCTGCCAAACATACTTTCAATAAATCTGGCCACATCCCGGGTGCCCATGCCTGACTTATACATCTGGATCACCGCTTCTTCCAGCCATCCGTCTCTTCGCTGGTACGGCTCAAACATTTGAGTTTGGAACAAGCCCTGACGGTCGCGGGGAACCTCTAAATCCTCCAGGTTGCCGTACTTTGTGTGCAGGTTCCGAGTGTAATATCCGTTGCGGCTATTCCGCGGACCAGCCTCATCGCTCGACATAAACGCTTGGATTTCCGCACGCATAATGGATTCCAAATTATCTTTTACAAACTGGGTGACAAGATTTTCAAATAGATTATTCATTAGATTTTCGGGTACAATAGTCATTGAGTAGGGTCCCTTCTTGGTGGTGTCGTAATCCCGAGAATACCCTACTTTTTTGTTGCCTGACTAGGCTCCAAATCTTGGTACACAACTTATTTTACGCCATCCCCGGAAACCCCGCTGTGGGCAATTTTAGTTGTATAGAGTGCAATTAAGAGACTTTTCTAGCTGGCTAGGATTGATTCTTGCCCGTAAGGGCTTTTTTTATTGTATGAAGGAGTTCGGATAGAACACGAGAAATTGTAGAGGTAGAGGAGGGGAAACAATGGCAACTTTTATTTATATGGTAAGGCATGGAGAGTCACCCAAGCTGCCCGGAGGAACTGAGAGAACACGTGGATTAACAGCGAAGGGGGAGGCGGATGCCCGTAAGATAACGGAAAAATTACGTCTCGAAGGAATTCAAGCCTTCTATTCAGTTCCATATCTTCGGGCTATACATACGATTGCTGGATTGGCACAAGAGGTAGCGGCAGAGATTCAAATTGTTGAAGATCTTCGGGAAATTCATTTTTCGGACGGAAATAAGATCATGTCTGACCAGGAGCTATATCCATTACTGGCAACAATGTTTGCTGATCCGCATTTTGTTCCGGTTGGTGGGGAATCCATTCATGCGTGTCAGAAGCGATCAGTTAGCGTGCTGCAAGAAATACTGAACAAACACAGTGGGCAAAAGGTTGCGATTGGCACTCACGGTGCAGTCATGACGCTTATGATGAATTATTTTGACGCCAAATATGACCTGGATTTTCTACTACAAACCACAAAGCCGGATATTTATAAATTGGAGTTCGCAGGCGGAACGTTAATGGGTGTGGAGAGGTTGTGAACTCCTAAAGTGGGACAAAGCTGTGATTATTCATAAGGATAGCCTGGCATTCGCTAGGAACCATCCTTTTGTTTATTTACAAGCTATAAAATCGCTTAGTATTCGCAGTCAGTATCTCTTCTGCTTGACTGGAAGTGTAGCCATGTAGCGCTCCCCAAGCGGCAGCAACATCTCGAATCATAGATGGATGGGTGACTCTACCCGCAAAAGGTCCTTCAAATGGCCAAGGGCCATCGGTCTCCGCCATGACAAGCTCTGGGGGATAGCGGCGGGCAAGCTCCTGGATCTCCGTCTCATAAAGGATATCAGGGGTGAAAGAGATATAGTATCCATTCTTAATCATACGGGCAATGGCTTCTTCGGGTCCCTTAAACCAGTGAAAGTGGGCACGCTTTATACCATGTTTCTCTAATAGATCACNNGGCGTGCAGGACCACTGGTTTATCTATACGGGCGGCAAGCTCAAGCAACTGATCAAGAATCTGAATATAAGGCTCCATATCAAAAGCTTCGCCGCGCTCCAGTGCTTCAGCACGCAAATAATAAGGCAGTCCAATTTCACCTACAGCGATGAAATCCTCCCGAGCCTGATGCTCAATCCATTCCAGTAAAGTTGATAACTCAGCTTTCTGCGGTATGGGTTGCTCTGGATGAAAACCATAAGCTGGGCGTACCACTCCGGGATAGGTAGCACCAAGCTTTTGAGTGCGAAAGCAAGAGTCTAAATTCATGGAGACAGCAATCAGGGCTTTGATCCCCAAGTTAGGAATCTCACTCAACAATTTTTCCGAAACCTCAGGCTCATATTGCTCTAAATGTATATGGGCATCAATCATAGCTGCTTACCCACCACATAAGAGGCATACTCCTCATGAGGCGCAAAACGAATAGATTCAGGTTCCATTCCATCATTTCCCGATTTGTAGGTAAAGGTTAGTGTGCCAATACTCTCCAGAAATCCGATATAAACATTGGTTTCAGCTTTCAGCTTGCCTTCTTCCACCATGTAGTAAGTCACAGCGCCAATCCCAGCTTTTTCGCCAAGATTGCCATCCTCGCCACGATCCGGATATCGCATAGTAACCATAGATGGAGTTGAACCCTTTACCTGAATTTGAATTAAGGCATCGCCTTTTTCATTGGAGATTTTTGAGGTTACAAATGCTGAGACAGCCTTATCTGCGGAAGGTACATTCATTTCTTTCCACTGGTCAGGCTTAATCACATGAAGCTCCTGCATAGACATGCCCGTACCTGTTCCGAGCCACAGTATGATAACAACTTCTTCCTGCCCATCCTGGTCTATGTCAGCATAATGAATCTCAGGAGTGTAACCTAACAATCTTGGTGCTTCCCAATTAAACGTATGTTTGTTACTGTTCACCTCTACAACAAATCCTTCGTAGGTACCGCCATTTTTGNNGCTTAACTTGGTTATTTTCTGTAGCAATCGCAAGAGGTTCGCTAGGTGTTCTTACGGTAGTACTAACATCCCCTGATGTAATGGAAACTTCATTTTGCGTGGCATTCAACTGCGCCGTGGCACCAGAGAGAGAGTTTAGAGAGTCTGCCGGAATATAAAAAATACCATCTCGTAGAATTGCAGGTCCCCCCAGTTCATATTGATAACCGTCACCTTGCATATACTCATTGCCTGGCTTCAAAACATATCTACTGCTTCCATCAAAGATGGTTAAAGTTTTGTTGGCATTATCCCAATGTTGTTCAGATGAGTAGTACTCCATAAGTACTTTTGCAGGTACATACACCTTATCACCTGAAAAAAAAGGTGGGACAGAAGGAAGGACGGTTTCTCCATCAACGATCAGCTTCAGTGGTGCTTCAGTAGTTTGTGTTTGGTTAATTGCCATTGTTGTATCCATATCTATAGATGCCGATGCTCCGCATCCGGCTAAAAAGAGCGTGAGAGCTCCGATTACGATGATTTTATTCATAATTACCTCCGAGGATTAAGTCCAGTCCTCTTAAGTATAGATTAAATCAGCGCGTAGTAGGTCAATTTCTGTAAACAAAGCAGAGACAAGGTTGTACGTTTGCTATTTATTTAAAAACACGGTCCGAGCAACTTGTGATTTAGGGTCTACCGTTAGACTTTTGCTATAGCGGATCTCCCCAATAGAACAACCTGGTCCGATGATAATATCTTCACCGCAGACGAGATCTGCTGTCGTTAGATATAACGTGATACTAGTTCCTTCAATCGTTTCGCAGGTAAGCTTCCGGAAGTAGGGGATTAGCGCATTCATTAGCTTCAAAGATGGCTTAACAGTAATGGTACCGCTAGATTTTATGACATCGATTGTGCTTCTGTTTCCTAACCGTAGCTCAATCGATGATTCAGCAGTTAATCTATGGATCTTCACAGCACCTTCGGCATAAAAGGTTTCGACTGCAGCATCTTGTGCGGCAGAAAAGTATCCAGACGATTTCAGTCTGTCTGCCTGGATGTGTTGAACACGGAGACCTCCCAGGCAGACAGACTGAAATCGTCTGGATACTTTTC
>DOJM01000027.1:346-9012 GCA_003529225.1 Paenibacillus sp. | reverse complement strand
ATTCAGACATTCTTGCGATACGCTTAACACCGCCAAAGATAACCAGTGCAAAGGCAGCAGCCATAACAAGCCCGAGAATGGCCCGATTGG
Organism: Paenibacillus sp.; assembly: GCA_003529225.1. Lineage (GTDB taxonomy): Bacteria > Bacillota > Bacilli > Paenibacillales > Paenibacillaceae > Paenibacillus_AQ > Paenibacillus_AQ pseudetheri. The sequence goes on along the minus strand of DOJM01000027.1, from coordinate 8,922 downwards.
TGCCAAATGAATTCTCAAAGGCCACTGTGACCGTATTCGATTGGACCGCGTTAAATACAAGCCCGAAAGATAATGTAATCAGAACAGCGAATATCGCTCCCATCCAGCGCTTGTTCAGGCCTTTCTCCATATAATAGGCAGGCCCGCCGCGAAATCCGGTCTTATCCTTCACTTTATATACCTGTGCCAAGGTGCTTTCTATAAAACCGGACGCTGATCCAATAATGGCAATCACCCACATCCAGAAGATAGCCCCTGGACCACCTATGGCAATAGCAATTGCGATTCCCGTTATATTACCTGTCCCTACCCTCGCCGCCATACTGATACAGAAGGCCTGGAAGGATGAAATACTATCTTTTGACCTTTCATTGGATCCTTTAAGGACCCGAAACATTTCTTTGAACATACCAAACTGTACAAATTTCGATCTTACGGTGAAATAAAGTCCACAAGCAATAAGAAGGATCACCAGTATTTTCGACCACAAAAAATCATTTGTTACGCTAATCATACTATCTAAAAATTGTTGCATGTAATTCCGCCTCTCCATTCTGTCGATACCGAGTTGTTAAGCTTTTAACACATAGTATTTTCAAATATAACAGTCATTATTTCAAATGCCAATAAAAATTGTAACTTTCATAACATCTCTTGTCAGTGGGTTTCGCATACTTTTCAGAATTATGGCAGAAAATACCATTCATATCTTAACCTTTTTTTGATTTTGAGAGCTTTCGCTTTGCCATATTCACGTAACATATGAACACTATGATTATTGTGTAGTTAAGGTCATAGGAGGAACAAATCGTGCAAAATACAACCATATTAATTACCGGTGGAACCGGATCTTGGGGACGACAACTCGTGAAACGGTTATTGGAAAGAGACCCTAAAGAAATCAGAATATTTTCCCGCAATGAGTCACTACAAGTAGAACTACAACAGGAGTACCATCATAATCCCAAACTAACGTTTATCATTGGAGATATACGTGATAAGCAAGAACTGATGCAGGCTTGCCATCAGGTAGATTATATCTATCATTTAGCGGCCTTGAAGCATGTCCCGATCTGCGAACAACAACCAGATAGTGCGATGAAGACTAACGTACTCGGAACTCATCATGTGATTCAAGCCGCTATTAAACATGGCGTAAAAAAAGTAGTCTATGTCTCAACCGATAAAGCAGCGCAACCATCGAGCACCTACGGAATGACAAAATCACTCGGTGAAAAGCTAATGGTCCATGCCAATCTCAGACAAACCAAAACTCAGTTTGTATGTATGAGAAGTGGCAACGTACTCGGCTCAACGGGTAGTGTGGTGCCTATTTTCAAACAAAGTATTTCGAATGGAAAAGACATTTCTCTTACAGATGCTAGAATGACTCGTTTTTTCTTAACTATAGATGATGCGATTACCTTACTCATTAAAGCAACAGAAGAAAGTAAAGGCGGAGAAGTCTTTGTGACCAAGATGCCTGCTTGCAGCATTAAGGATCTTGCCCAAGTATTAATTGACGACTTATCAACTAGCACGATCCAAATCAAGGAAACGGGGATACGTCCCGGTGAAAGCTTAAGTGAGGCCCTGATATCAGAATTTGAGAGTGCTTCTTCCATTCATCTGNNCTTTTCCTATAGAAGGTTTGCAGGAAGCCTATGCCTCTTGCCCGCCTGTGGACTTCCAGAGTTATGATTCGAATCATGTGTTGATGAGCAAACCTGCGATAAAAGAAATGTTACAACAAGGTGGGTTTCTAGCATGAGTACCTCGATCGTATTTACAGGTGGAGGCTCCGCTGGCCATGTATCCGGCAACCTTGTGTTGATCTCTAAGTGTTTAGCAGAGGATTGGGACGTCCATTATATAGGCTCCGAACAAGGGATTGAGCGTAAGCTTTTGTCTGATTACAAGGAGGATGTGACCTACCATCCTATTTCCACAGGAAAATTGAGACGTTACTTCGATTGGAAGAATATAACTGATGTATTCAAAATCATGAAGNNCGAGCCATCAAACCAAGTGTGATTTTTTCTAAAGGTGGATTTGTTTCTGTACCCGTCGTGATTGGAGCCAAACTTAACAAAGTGCCCATCATTATTTATGAACCAGACCTAAATCTTGGACTAGCTAATAAAATATCACTTCCGTTTGCCACTCATCTGTGTACAAATTTTCTGGATACTGTAACTAAATCTGCTTCTCTCAGGGCCGTTCATGTGGGACCGCTCTTGAAGGAGCAATTCAAATTAGCTGATAAACAACGTGGTTTAGCCTTTTGCGGATTTACCTCTGTTAAGCCTGTTCTTCTTATTATGGGAGGAAGCCAAGGGGCACACAGCATTAACCAAATGGTGAACAATGTACTCGCTGAGTTGATAGATAAATTTCAAGTGGTTCATATTTGCGGGGAGGGAAAGGTTGATTATCACCTCTCTATGTCAGGCTACAAATCGTATGAATTCATTACAAGCTGTGAGCTGCCACATTTATTAGCTATAGCGGATGTTGTTGTATCTCGTGCAGGCTCAAACTCTATGATGGAGCTTCTTTCTATGCAAAAGCCAATGTTATTAATTCCGCATACCAATGGCGGGAGCCGCTCTGGTCAACTTGCCCAAGCGCAGTATTTTCAACAAACTGGACTCGCTGAAATGTTACTTGAAGAAGAGATGACCACTCAAACCTTTCTTCATTCGATTATGACGCTTTACGAGAACCGCTCTACTTACAAAGATAAGATGAAACCTTATGAGAACGGCAGAGGAGCCTATAAGGTAATGAATTTAATCAAACAAGTAAGCGGCGAGGACTTAACAATGATCAAGGCAGGTACGGTTTAGATGGGAATGAAGCTAGCGAATTGGTTACTCCTCTGCTTTATCGCTGTCGTCTGTATTTTGGTTTATTTTGGACAAAGAATCCTATAATAATCATCTCTAAATTGTACCGAACATTTTTGGAATGGGTATAATTAAAGCATCTATAATCTTAGGGGGAGAAACTCATGGAGAAACATCCGGCGTTAGAAATGTATGACTACAATGTATGGGCTAATCAAACGATCATCCATCGCTTAAAGGAGTTGCCTAAAGATATTTACCATAAGGATATTCAGAGTGGTTTTTCTTCGGTAGCAAAGGTTGTGACGCATATTTATGTCGTGGAGAACATTTGGTTTGACTTGATTGAAGGGCGAACTAGGAATGAAGCTATAGCATCAGCTGCCCAATTAGAGCCCTTATTAGCTATAAAAGATATTGAAGAAATGGATGTCCTCTATCGTGAACTAACCAGCAAAAATAAAATGGTGCTGGCTAGTCAAATAGATAAGGACCCCACCGTTGTGTTAGATCATCCAACTATGGGATCACTTGAGACATCCATTTCCGGGGCTATCTTCCACATCGTAAACCATGGCAGCTATCACCGTGGAAATATCGGGACTATGCTGCGACAAATGGACCACACCTCAGTGCTGCAGGATTATGTCGCCTATCTTTATAACGAGTCCAACTGATCATCGAGCTATTATCTTTGAAGCATCAATTAGCTACAGATTTAAAATATTGGTAGACCTGATTTAGCTTTTTGTCATGTTTACCTTTTGGACTCTCCATATTCCCAAACTCGAAAAACTTCACTTTTTTCATACCGCAATATTGAAATAATGCTTTTCTCATCAGCACCTTATGGGAATTGTTTAACCAATATAAAGGATAAAGGGTTGGCCCCTTCATGCTGGAAATACAAACTACTGACTTCCCTTTCAGCAGCCCCTCCGGGATCAGGCCGCCCTTTTCTCTATAAGCAAAATTAGAGGCAAACATTTGATCAATATACCCGAGCAGCATGGCTGGAGGCCGCCCCCACCAGATTGGATACACAAACACAATTTTGTCGGCCTGACGAATCTGCTCACGATACTTCTCAAACTTGGGATCGATATGCATGTCTCTTCTACGTTTATTTTCATTAAAAACCAGCACCGGATCAAATTGCTCCTCATATAGATCAAGCACCTCGATGTTCGTGATCTTTCGATTTTCATTACTTCCTTGAATGACCTTATTGAGAAAAGCATAACTTAAACTTTTATGATTCGGATGAGTATAGATGACTAAAACGTTCATTGCTCCACCTCTTTAATTATCATTTGATAACAAAATCGTATCATAACCTATATTTAGTTGTCAAATGATAATTGTATTATGATAATTATTTTGTTAAAGTTTACACTAAGAGGTGATCGTTATGGACAAAGAAGCGTTTTTTCATAAATTAGTGACCTTTACGACGGCAGTCCATGAAGTAACATTCGACTTAACCAAAGATGTTAGACCGGAAGGTATTACGCCCGTTCAATATAGTATTCTGGAGTATATTGCGGTCAGCCAGCCTGTTACTCTCAGTCAAATTAGTGATTGTAAAAATATCTCTATGCCGAATACGAGCCGTGAACTCAAGAAATTAACAGAAAAGAATCTTTGTGAGAAGCTGGATGTCGCAGAAGATCGGCGTAAGCAAATGATACGGTTATCTGACGCTGGACAAGCGATGATGAACAAAGCTTTTGAGCAGATCGGAGAACGTTTCCTGGAACGGATTAAGGATTCTTCTACTGAGGAACTGGAAGAAATCAGCCGAGCGCTGGATGTGCTTCATTCCAAGGTATTTAATAGCGGTGAATGAGTGGGTTAAAAAGAAAACAGAGCGGCGGTTCTCCGTTCTTGGAGAACCGCCGCTCTGTTTTTTGGGTCATTCATTGGCTGATTCGTGACAGATTATCAGCTAAGCTAAAGCCTAAGAACTTCGAATCAGCTTCACCTTCACCCTAAATCGCCAAATCCACTATTTCACCAGTCCGCCGATAAAGGTCTCAAAATTGTCAGCTAAGCGTGTGATCTTGTATTTGTTATCTCGATCTACATGGATAACCTCGGGTTCGCCATCATTTCCAAACTCGCGGTAATCCAGCATGATTACTTCATTCTCAGAAGGACAATCACAAATCACCACACCAACCNNCTCCACACAGCGACTTATTCTTATCTCTTCCAATTCCAAGGAGCCCTGAAATCGTAATAAATTCTCCTGTTTCCGGAACTGGGTACCGATTGTTATGAGGAATTCCCCCATTATGTAACTTCATCATTTCAACGTAGTATTTTGGCAACTTAAAGACCAGCTCTTCTTCCACTGAAGAAATCAATGCATCTGTAGGCGGCTCAGAGATATATTCTGAGAATGCATACTCGCTATCATCCCAAAAATTGGTGGAGTCGATCGCTACTATAGGCTTCCTTGCGGGTTTGCTCACAGGATTTTTCGCAGCTTTCTTAGCTAATTTACGTTTGATCCAACCCAAAAACTCCAAAGTGTCCTCATCATCAGGCTCTAGCTCGTCTGCAATTGTAAATGCTTTTAAAGCTTCGTCATACCGCTTCAGATAATAATAGGAAACTCCGATACGGTAATGCCAAAGCGGGTCACCTTCACCCTCTTCTTCAATGCTCAAATACTGCTCTAAAGCTTCTTCATATTGCCCGAGATTATTAAGCGCTCTGCCCAAATGACTAGTTAGAACATAATCTCTTTCCTCTTCAGGAATTTCCGTTATTGCATCCACGATTTCTTGAAATTCATCCTCTTCATGCCAAGTATCCAATTTTGCCAATAGTTCATCACTCATCATTAATACCTCCTAGTAACGATCACTCAAAATACCTATTAGAAATTATACCATTTATAGCCTATGCCCAGCCAATCACGCAAGTCCTCCTGCATATCCATATCCTTGAGGCGGTTATACCTAGGAATAGTATGTTGTAAGAGGATTACAATCAACACAAAAAAAGCGCTGTGTCAGCCACAGTCGCTCTTTGATTAGGTTAATAGTACGAAGGCATAATTTATTTATAAATATCTTTTAGAGGGAACAAAGATAACTTACCATCCTCCATCCGGTATACTTTATCACAATACTCAAGCATACGCTCATCGTGAGTAACCATAATCGCTGCTTTCTGGCGTGACTTCACCTCTTGCGCGATTAGACTAACTACTTCATGGGCCCGTTTAGTATCCAAACTTGCTGTAGGCTCGTCCGCCAAGATGACATTAGGGTTATTTATTAAAGCGCGAGCGATGGCTGTCCGTTGCTTCTCCCCACCTGATAACTCTTCTGGAAGACTTGTTAGCTTCGCGCCAAGACCCAGCTCTTTGAGCAGCTTAGTGGCCAATTGCTTATCCTCTCTAGTTACTGTACTCGACATCCTTTTTACTATTAGCAATTGATCCAAAACATTTAAATAAGGAACCAAATTTGAAGATTGCATAATAAATCCGATTTCTTGTAGTCTTATATTCGACAGTTCTTTGGCAGTAAGCGTAGAAATAGTATGCCCATTCAGCTTAACTTCCCCTTCTGAAGCTTCAAGCATCGCTCCAGCAATAGACAAGAACGTACTTTTACCTGAACCCGACGGTCCAACTACAGCCACGAACTCACCCGGCTCGACCGATAGAGTTACATGATCAAGTGCGGCGATANNAATCCCTTAGTCATTATTCAACCCTCCCCAATGCCTGTAGCGGATCAATCTTTGTAATCTTTCGAACGGATACCATCGAACTTAACACAGCGATGATTAGTAAGATTACAGAATAAGTTACGACAAGATTCGTTTCCAGCTTGAAAGGCATACCCTTCGGCATAATCGCGGCTGTCCCATAAGTCAGTAAGATTCCAATTACAATACTAGTCAAAGAAATTATAAATACTTGCGATACAATGGCTTTTCCAAGGAATTTGTTGCTAGCACCTATAGCTTTCATAATGCCAAACTGGTTGATCTTTTGCATCGTAATTACATAGAAGAACACTCCAAGCACGAATGCTGAGATCGCCAGCAAAAATGCCAGCATCATTAAAATCGTACCATTCTCTTCCTTGTAACCTGGCATCCCTTGAACANNGAACAGCTCCTGCCCGGGTAACCGTATCCGTACCTGACAAATGGCTATTCATTACTTCTGGATCAATATCCTTGCCTTGCAGCATAATTGCATTAACCGGACCTGGAACTCCTTTATCTGAACCCGGAGCAGCAAAACTAATCTTCCGCCACTCCTCCATCGGAGTAAATACGGAAGCAACGTGGTTATAGGTCTGGTCCTTCACAAACCCGATACTCGTCAATGATTCCGTTGTACCGTCTAACTGAAAAGTATCACCGAGGCTATAGCCCTCATCCTTCATGGTCGAGTTCACCAGTACACCAGTAGAATTCTCAGAAGTTAAGCCCTTCCCTTCGACGATAGCCGGCTCCAAGAAACTTCCTGGATTAATTCCTATAATCGCGATGTCTATCTTATCCTCATTCTTAGCACCTTGCCCTTTCAGCGCTGTTGCCATTGTACTTCCCATCGGTGCTGCAGCACTAACATTTGGCAATAGCTCCAATTCAGCCAATAACTGCTCAGATAGAAGGGACTTGCTCATCGAAGACTGCGACCCTTCTTCAAAAACTACATAATCAGCCTTCATAGTCTTGAATGTGGATGCAGCTAGTGTAGATAATCCAGTACCTAANNACTTCATTTTACTATGCATCAATTCCTTCATAGCTAAGAACATTATCTTTTTCAGCTCCCTTTATATTAATTTGACACATATGTCAAATTAAATAGCACTGACACATGTGTCTCATTTATTAAACAATATAAATGACACATGTGTCAAATTTTCTCCAAAATTAGATCAGCTCTTTGCACCCCCAATCCACATTTGAAATAACACCCTACCCCAATCAGGTGTTGGGATATTGAGCATATTAGGTGTATTAATTAGGTTAAAAAAAACACCAATAAGTACAGGAAGTGGGATATCCTGCCGTAGGCTTTTTTCCTGCTGTGCGCGTGCGAACAAACCAGATAACTGAATTTTAAGAGTCTTATGTGCTTCTTCAATAAATTCAAGGTCCCTCGCCGCTGCAGTAGAATTCGCTGTGTTTATTTTACTGGCATCTCCCAGGAGCTGATGGAGCGNNNNGCGAGAGCATCCATGGGATTTGCCTCATTAATTGTTAATGCCTTATCTAATACCGCTGCGATTACGCGCTTCATACAAGCGGCAACGATCTCTTCTTTATTAGCATAATATTGATAAATGGTACTTCGGGCGCCGGACAGATGCTGCGAGAGCAGCTTGAGATGAAAGCCATCGTAGCCATGATCCAATACTAATTTTTTTGTCATATCAAGCAGCTCGGCTTCAGTAAAAGATTGTTTTCTACCCATGGTTCATCCCCTTTTCATTATTATCAGTTTAGCACACACAAAAAGTAATGCGTAGGTCATAATAAATAGACAGACTGTCCAAAAGCAGTACTCTCACCTGCGGACAGTCCTTTCAAAAATACTTGGATATTCTATTTATCGATATGTTTTACCTTTACGAATGCATCCCGTTTTAAATCCTCTGCATAAACTCTTCAACGGCGCTATAGCCGAGCTGCTTCAGATACCAGTTGTTGGCGGCAGCTTCGATTAGACCAGCTACGTCACGG
>DOJM01000027.1:0-239 GCA_003529225.1 Paenibacillus sp. | reverse complement strand
ATTATTCAAGGAATTCTCTCGCCAAGGAGACAACTCAATGTCGAGTACAATTCGCGTCTCATCCTGAAAAGCTCTACGCCCGTACTGGCGTACAACATTGATCAGACCAATACTGCGCAGCGCTAGGAATTCGCGGGTCGTCTCATTATGTGTGCCGAGAAGCGTCGCCGGTCCCAGCTTCTTCAGAACCACGATATCATCCGCCACAAACCGATGGCCTCTTCTAATAAGCGTGTGCG
>DOJM01000299.1:7880-12514 GCA_003529225.1 Paenibacillus sp. | reverse complement strand
CATATATAAAGGAAAAGGAGATTGCAGGATGACGAAGAAAGCATTGATTGTAAAAGGTGGATGGGATGGACATGAACCAAATGAAGTAGCCGCAATTTTTGCTGGTATTCTAGAGGCTGAAGGCTTTGAAATTGAAGTGTCTGATACGTTGGAGAGCTTCAACAGTGCAGAGAAGCTTACGGATTTAAGCCTTATTGTACCGGTATGGACCATGGGGGAAATCAGTAATGATCAGGTATCCTCAGTTCTGAAGGCAGTAGCTTCTGGCGGAGGAATTGCCGGTTGTNATGGAGGGATGTGCGACTCTTTCCGTAACAATACAGAGTGGCAATTTTTGACCGGGTCACAATGGGTAGCACATCCATTTAACGATGGGGTAGAGTACGAAGTTAATATCGTACATTCTGGCTCCAGTCCCATTGTGGAGGGCATCCAAGACTTCAAGGTGAAATCGGAACGATATTATTTACATGTAGATCCTGCAGTGGATGTCTTGGCAACAACTACGTTTGTAATGAGTGAGGGTGAGCATTCAGCAAATGGTGTCATCACGATGCCCGTTATATATACGAAGAAATGGGGAAAAGGGAAGGTTTTCTATAATTCACTTGGCCATCATGCAGACGTTTTCGATATTCCCGAAGCCAAGGAACTGATGCGAAAAGGCTTTTTGTGGGCGGCTAACTAAGACTGAGATAAGGTGGGAATGATCTTGCGCAAAGTGAAGGTAGGTATAGTCGGCTGCGGAAACATCAGCAGCATTTATTTTGAAAATCTGAACGGGACTTTCGTTAATACTGAGGTTTATGCTTGTTCCGACCTGGATAAAGGTCGTGCAGAGCAAGCGGCGAAGAAATATGGCGTTCCTCATGTATGGACGACAGAACAATTACTTGCTTCGGAAGAGATTGAAATAGTCGTTAATCTAACAACGCCTAATTTTCATTTTGACGTGTGCAAGCAAGCCTTGCTAGCTGGCAAGCATGTGTATGTAGAGAAGCCCTTATCCCTTTCCCGTGAAAATGGCACTGAACTAGTTCGTCTGGCGAAGGAAAAAAACCTGTTCCTTGGCTGCGCACCAGATACTTTCCTCGGAGGCGGTCTGCAAACCTGCAGTAAGCTGATTGCGGATGGTTATATCGGGGAGCCGGTGGCAGCAACTGCCTTTATGCTTTGTCATGGACATGAAAGCTGGCATCCTGATCCAGAATTTTATTATAAAGCCGGTGGAGGACCCATGTTTGACATGGGACCCTACTATCTAACTGCGTTAGTATCTTTGCTAGGCCCAGCTAAAACAGTATGCGGCATCACTAAAACCTCCTTTGCTCATAGAACGATTACGAGCGACAAGAAGTTTGGTAAAGTTATTGATGTAGAGGTGCCCACACATGTTGCTGGAACGATTGAGTTTGAGAGTGGCGCTGTGGCAACCATGATTACCAGCTTTGATGTTTGGCACAGTACTTTACCGAGGATCGAAATCTACGGATCGCAAGGAACCTTGATCGTACCGGACCCTAACAACTTTGGAGGGCCGATCCTTTTACGCCCGGCACACAGCTCGGAATTCCAAGAGATCCCGCTTATCTACAATTATGCAGATAATAGTAGAGGCATAGGAGTAGCAGATATGGCACACTGCATCGACACGGGGGAGACTCCTCGTGCAAACGGAGAACTCGCCAATCACGTACTTGAGATCATGCATGCATTCCATATAAGTTCCGACTCTAAGCAATATGCTCAACTGGTAACCAGCTGCGAGCAGCCCAAGCCATTGCCGCTGGGCTTAGTCAAAGGGTATTTAGAGTAGTAATTTCCCAGAGCAAATACTAAATGTACGCTGCAGATAATCAGTTTTCAAAAAGGGTAGAAGACAGATCTTTAAGTCTTCTACCCTTTTGGTTTGATGAATCGCAGCATATACCAAATCTTCACCATACACTTACCAGACAGGTCTTGATCTCATAGTAGATTTATCTTCATTTGCTTTATATACAAGTGTTGTTAAATCATCTTTGAGCATTTGCAGTCGTTCAGTTCCTATGATTTCAATCCAACGTTGCTCAATCTCAGTTAGTATTTCCTCTTTTGCTTTCACTGCTAACCAACCTCGCTCAGTCAAAACAATGATTTTTCCTCTCTTGTCAGTGGGATGATTTTCGCGAATTACATAACCGCTTTTCTCAAGATAATCTACCATTTTACTTACAGCTTGCTTCGTAATTCCTAAATATTCGGCTAATTCTATACCTGTTGCTCCGTTTGGAGCAATACACTTAAACATAAAACCATGTACAGGTCTAATATCTGCAAATCCTAATTCACGTAATCTATCATGTAGTTCATTAATTGATGTACTAAAGGATAATGATAAAAGTGTTGTCAGATCCAATTCACTAAAGACTTCCTGAGTCATACATAAAACCTCCTTAAATAAAGTCAACTTAGTTGACTTTGTACGAAATACATTGTACTATGCAAAAAGTAGTCAATCAAGTTGACTATATTTTCTGTTGTGAAAGAAACAGGACTCACTGAAACAGAATTAATAAATTATGGAGGGTTCTCATGACTAATATTGTTAAAGTTAGAGCAAGTGTATTTATTCCAACACCGTGGACTGATCCTAGGAAGGATGAAGGAACAGGAAACGTAATCCATTTTGAAGGTGACTCACGTGAATTTACACCCTATGCTGTCAATGCTATGCGCTCCAGAGTGGAGCAAGAAGTAGTTGTAGATTTTTACAAAAAAGATATCTTCACATATGCAAATACTGGTATTACAACAGAAAGAGTCACTACTCCAGATGGTTCTGTTAATAGAAAAACAGGAAAAGCTACTACAGAAGGTATTTTGTGCACTGATATTGTGTGGGGCTCTGAAGACGTTAGGTTTCAAATGAGTGCAAGTGCTAGCAATCCATTAAATGCATCTGCACCTCCAGTTGACTATCTTTTAAAAGTTCATATTCAAAAGGATGGTACTGTCAATATGCAAGGCGTACATGATGGATTTCCTTGTTTTGAATTTTATAAACAAGTGAACTTTGGAACGTTCGAACAAATTTATACACATGATTACAGAGTAACTGGTGATACTCCTGAAGCTATGGCTGGAGAAATGGAGTACAGTTTCAAAAAAATATTATAAACAACATAAGAGGCACATCAGGAGGAACAAGGAATGACAACCATTTTATTTGTAAAAGCAAACAATCGACCAGCAGATCAGTCGGTAAGTGTTAAATTATTTGAGGCTTTTTTAGCGGGCTATAAAGAATCACATCCAAATGACACTGTAGTAGAGCTGGATTTATACAATGAGGAATTGCCTTACGTAGGTGCAGATATGATTAACGGAACATTTAAGTCTAGTAGAGGATTAGATTTAACAGTAGAAGAAGCAAAAGCAGTAGCTGTTGCTGATAAGTATTTAGATCCATTCCTTGCAGCTGATAAAGTCGTATTTGGGTTCCCTTTATGGAATTTAACCATCCCAGCTGTACTACACACATATATTGATTACTTAAACCGCGCAGGCAAAACATTTAAATATACGCCAGAAGGTCCAGTAGGGCTTATTGGAAATAAAAAAATAGTGTTATTAAACGCAAGTGGTGGTGTGTATTCTGAGGGACCAAAAGTTGATTTAGAGATGGCTGTTAAATATGTAACAAGTATGATGAACTTCTTTGGTGTGAAAAATATAGAGACGATTATCATTGAAGGGCATAACCAATTCCCTGATAAGGCAGAAGAGATTATTGCCGCAGGGCTTGAAAAAGCTGTTAAAGTATCAAGGACGTTATAATTAACCAAGAGTGTATCAGTCTATATAGGCAGTACCAACACTTTTATAGCGGTGGTGCTGCTTTTTTATTCGCCTATTTCACTATTTTTGGGGAGTACGTAAAGTCGATAGAAAGAAGGATTACATTACAATGGAACGTTTATGGACAAAAAACTATATCATGCTGACCCTTACAGCTTTATTACTATTTAGTGGATTTTATTTACTAATGCCAACATTGCCTATGTTTATCAAACAACTAGGTGGAAGTGAATCTCAAGTTGGATTAATAATTGGAGTGTTTACAATATCGGCAGTAATTTTTCGTCCTATTATTGGAGGATTAATGGATCGGTTTGGCCGACGTGCATTTATAATAAGCGGATTACTATTTTTTGCTATAACCATGTATTTTTATGATTGGGTAACAGGCATTATATTTTTAGTAATATTACGTATCCTTCATGGAGTCAGCTGGGCAGTTGCTACAACTTCGATAGGAACGGCTGTGACTGATGTTATTCCACAATCTCGTCGTGGAGAAGGAATGGGATGGTATGGACTAGCAATGACATTAGGAATGGCGTTAGGACCAATCATTGGTCTTTGGGTAACAAAATCTTATTCATTTCATTACCTATTTCTTCTATGCACAGCATTAGCTTTGATTGCATTCATACTTGGATTTGGTGCAAAAATTCCAACAGTTCAAAACACATCAAAAAAACCAATATCATTTTATGAAAAAACAGTTTTACCTATCGCTATCGTTACATTTTTCTTATCATTTACTTTTGGTGGTATTACAACTTTTTTACCACTGTTTGCGGCAAATA
>DOJM01000299.1:5408-7854 GCA_003529225.1 Paenibacillus sp. | reverse complement strand
AGTTAACACGGGTACTTTTTTCTTAGTGTATGCATTCACACTTACAGTAATTAGACCACTTACAGGGAAGATATCCGATAAGTATGGGGAAGGGGTCATTATTGTACCTGCTCTTTTCATATTGATAGTCGCACTATTCGTCCTAACAATGACTAAAGGAATTGCTGGAGTGGTTATTACAGCTATTTTGTACGGAATTGGATTCGGATCCGCTCAACCAGCGCTTCAAGTAGCGATGATTCGATTAGCCCCACCAGCGAAAAGAGGTGTAGCGAACGCTACATTCTTTACTGCTTTTGATTTAGGAATTGGTTTAGGAGCTATACTACTTGGATTTGTTTCACAGCTTATGGGATATCAGATGGTATTTATTACTTGTGCTATATCTGGGTTTATTAGCCTGGTGNNAAAAAGACACTAAAAACAACCTGAACCTTCGTTATCAATAAGACAGTAAACTTGATTTCATGGGTTTATATGATAGGATTTTGGATGAGGCAAGGCTCTATTAAGATTAAGAATAGGAGGTTAGGTATGCAAGAAAATACATTGATAGCCTCGGATTTCAGGTTTTCAATTAACCTCCCTGAAGACGCTATCGCTTCCTGGCATCAAGAACTTGAGGTAATGTACATCTTGCAGGGAACTGGGGTACTACAGTTGGATGACAATCAGTTTACCTATGAAGTTCAGCAGGATGACATTATTGTATTGAATAGCTACCAACTGCACGCTTTAAATATGAAAGGTTCGGGCAAGGCGTTATCGCTGTTTATCTCGCCGGCATTTTTGGCAGCTTTTTGTCCTGAGATTGAAAGTATAATTATAGAGTGTAAGTCTTTTCTATACCCTAAGGACGAACAAGCCCGCTTTAATGTAATCCGAAGTGAGTTCGCAAGTGTATTCCAGGCCTATTACAAAAACGAATCTCGTTTACCTATACTAATGCGTAGTCGTGTAGGTGTACTTCTGAACAGTCTAGTGCATACTTTTCTTGAGCAGAACAAGCAGAAGGATCCCGCCAAATCCNNGAAAGATTGCGCAAAGCAACCGACTATCTCCACCGACAATATCGGGAAAATATTACTCTGAGTGGACTAGCCTCCACTATCTATTTAAGTAGCTCCTACCTGTCCCATTTATTTCAGAAACAGCTTGGCCTTACTTTTACTGCCTACCTTACAAATGTCAGACTGAGTCAGGCGGTGGCACTTCTTCGTAGTGAAAGAACGATCACGGACATCGCCTCAGAAGTTGGATTTCCAAGTACCAACGCTTTGATCGACGCCTTCAAACGGTGCTTTGGTGTTACACCAGGGCAATACCGTCTAGTAAATGAGCATGATGCGACAGATCCACAGGAGAACAGAATGGTCACAGCGGGATTTTCGACTGATTTCACTTCACTAATGCGGCATTTGCATCACAACGAGAACTCCATTATCCAACCTCAGGTCAATGAGGGATATGATCTTCATGTGGACACTGGCCGTAAGATTCGGACGCTGAGTCATAACTGGAGGACATTGATTAATGCAGGTTACGCCAAGGATCTGTTGAATGGCGAGGTACAGGCGCAAATACGAAAGCTGCAAAAGGAGATTGGCTTTCGCTATATGCGCTGCAAAGGTCTGTTAGACGATGACATGATGCTGTATGTCAGGAAAATGTCTGGTAGCGCAGATTATAACTTTGTTTATGTAGATGAGGTACTGGACTTCATGCTTTCAGTGGAGTTAAAGCCTTATGTTGAATTTAGTTATATGCCTTCTGCATTAGCGAGGGAAGCCGTGTTTCCATTTAAGAGGCCAAGCATCCTTTCTATGCCTGAGCATCTAGACAAATGGCTCGACCTTGTGACTTCCCTTGTTAGGCATTTCATTGATCGGTATGGGATTGAGTCCGTGCGGGAATGGAGATTTGCTCCTTTCGTGAGTCCAGAGTTTTCAGGATATGGTGTGTTTACCATGGAAGAATACTGGGTGCTATACCGTGAAACCAGCCACGCCATCCGTGCTATCGATCCGCAGCTACATATTGTTGGTCCAGGAAGCAACATTGATTCTAGTAATTTTATCAGCGAATTTCTAGTGTCTTGCAGTAAGGGGAATTGTTTGCCCGACTCTCTGGCTCTACGTGCTTATCACAGCATCTTACCGGGTCAGGAAGACACTGGTCTTCAGCTCATGGCAGAGGATGAAGCTTTTCCACTTGCGGTAAGCGGCGATGAACAGTTTTTGAAACACGCGTTACATAAGGTCAAAAAGCTGTTGCGTCAACGTGGTTTCGCTAGTCTGCCTGTGATTCTTGAAGAGTGGAGTAATAACATATGGCAGCGTGATTTGTGTAATGATACCTCCTACAAATCTGCTTTCCTTTTCAAAAATATTCTGGAGAATTACGACCATTTTGAGGCTATGGGATACTGGTCGCTTAGTGACCATGA
>DOJM01000299.1:0-5395 GCA_003529225.1 Paenibacillus sp. | reverse complement strand
TTGGTTTATTCACTCGCGGAGGTTTGCCCAAAAGCTGTTATCGGGCGCTGCAATTGTTGCGTTATGCAGGAAGCGGTCTGATAGCTGAAGGTGATGGGTATTTTATAACTTCCTCGAAAGGTGAAATACAGATATTTCTATATAATTATTGTCATTATGATACTCTATATCGCTACCGGCATACCACTCACTTGACTCAAACCGAACGTTACAATGTGTTCAATATACGCAATACCCGTCAGTATCACATTCGTCTAGACGGCTTAACGCCGGGTGTTTATACAGAGCGAAGGTATTCGGTAGGTCCGGCTGGGGGAAGCGCCTTTGATGAATGGTTGAATATGGGGGCACCTAAGGACATGCGTCCAGAAGAATGGTCTTATCTTGAAGGTCGGTCCTTGCCGTTATTACAAATGCGTTCGCTGCAAGTGACAGCTAATTTTGTGGTAAATGCTGTTGTACAACCACATGAGGTACAACTGATTAGATTAACAGTTAAATAGAGAATAGTATAACAAGGATGACATTAGTGTTGTCCTTTTTTGTTTTTTATATTGTATTTTTGCTCTCACCATCAATTTTAAAATCGCTTTCAATAATAATGATAAAAGAAGGATATAACAAAAGAAATAATGCGATATTTTTTTCTGCAAACCCAATCCTATAATTGAGTTATAGCAACCAATACAAATCGCCGCAAATCATTTAACCATTAGGTCTAGTGGAGTAAACATAGGCTGAGTGGATATAACATTCGAAAAGGAGTAATCATCATGGAACGTAAATATTCGCAACAGCTTCTTACATCGATGCTAGAAAGGCAACATGTAATTAATGAAAATGGACTGGATATCCTGATTAAGCCTATTCCTGAAACCGATGAGCCTGGTGTGCTGGATCCTCGCTTTTATCAAAGTATGGAGTCAATCCTAAAAGGCTTCAAGGGAATGCTGGTTAAGATGATGTTGAAAGGCAGCCGAAAGAAAAATATCCAAAAAAGTGCAGCTCAAATGCGCAAGATGATGAATGGCGTGAACAGCATTCCGATTTCTGAAGGTGTTGATGTGAGGCATGCTACCGTTCAAAACGGCGATGTGGCTGTCCCTGTGCGAATTTATACCTCGCAGAAGAAGAACGGAGAGTTGCAGCCAGTGTTCTATTACATCCACGGAGGCGGTTTCGTAGCAGGAGGACCAGAAGTAGTGGAGGATATGTGCAAGCTTGTGGTTGCCAATACCGGCTGTGTATCGATTCAGGTTGATTACCGCTTGGCTCCGGAGAACCCATACCCCGCTGGGCTCGACGACTGTTATACCGTATTGAAATGGATATATGCTCACGCCGAAGAATTTAATGGTGATCCGAATCGCATCTGTATTTCCGGTGATTCTGCAGGTGGGAATCTAGCCACGGTATGCGCAATGAAAGATCGGGATGAGGGCACGCAGATGGTAAAGGCACAGGCACTACTATATCCAAGCGTGGACGCAGCAGGTATGCAGGAACATATGAAGCGCAGAGATGTTTATGAAATATCCCCTTCTCAGGAAAAAGAAATCAGATCTATATTGGATCTGTTGAGCGGTGGTTTAGGAACTGTCGGATTAGGTGAATATTTGGGCGTGCCCGATGATACAATTCCTCATGTGAGCCCGCTGCGAGGAGATCTGAAAGGGATGCCGCCTACCATTATTTTGTTTGGCGAATATGACTTTCTGCGGATCGAGGATGATGCATATGCCTTAAAGCTGAAGGAGTCGGGCGTCAAAGTGAAAACGGTACGGTACAAAGGACTTTCTCACGGCTTTGCCGATCAGGTGGGCGTCACACCGCAAGCGGAAGATAGTTTGATTGAAATTGGGAATTTCATGCTGGAGAATGTGTAATAAATTATATTCAAAAGCCGCTCATTGCGGCTTTTCAGGCTGTCGAGAAAGTCTCGACAGCCTTCTTTATGTCCTAATTATTTAAGACGACACCGCGTTAATGTTGTATAATGTAGGTAACTATTTATAGAACGGATGGTGTGTTGAATGTTACGTTCCAATCGAGAAAGACAACAATCCTACGAATTTGTTTCCATAGAAGATTTGGTCCCCGAAGACCACTTGCTTCGTAAGGTGGACAAATATATCGATTTTTCTTTTATCGATGAAATCGTTCGACCGCTTTACTGCGCCGATAACGGACGCCCTGCTATAGATCCAGTTATTTTATTTAAAATGATTTTTCTTGGATACTTTTACGGTATTCGTTCCGAACGTCAATACTTACGATTGGGCGTAAAAAGACGGAGCAACACCATACAAAACTAAGACAAATTCAACTATCCAATGTAGCTGAATTATCAAGTATAGAACATGAAATCACAGGTTATGATGCATGCTTTTTCTGCCTTGGGGTTTCCTCTGCTGGTATGAAGGAAGATGAATATAAAAGAGTAACATATGATATCGCGCTATCCGCCAAAACAANNACCTTTGTATATGTTTCTGGAAGTGGGACGGATAGTTCGGAAAAAGGACGCTCTATGTGGGCGAGAGTGAAAGGGAAGACAGAAAACGATCTGTTGAAGCTACCTTTTAAGGACGTATATATGTTCAGACCAGGTGTAATTCTACCCCTTTATGGCATACAATCTAAAACAAAAGTGTATCAAATTTTTTATGATGTGATGAAGCCACTTTATCCCTTGCTAAAGAAGTTAAACAGTGTCATTACATCGGAACAATTGGGACGAGCTATGATTCAGGTAACGATTAACGGTTATCCAAGACCCAGAATAGAAAGCAATGAGCTCAAATCCATGATCAGGAGGTTAATTCAATGAACATTATCATTAGACAAGAAAAAGCTCAAGATATTAACGAAGTCTACCATGTAGTCCAAAAATCATTTGAAAATGTGGAACATTCAGATCATGATGAGCACAATTTGGTAAATAGAATAAGGAGCTCGACAAAGTTTATTCCGGAGTTATCTCTTGTAGCTGAATATGAGAATAAGATCGTCGGTCATATCCTTTTTNNTGCACCTGTTGCAGTACTACCAGAAATACAAAGCAAGGGCATAGGGAAGCTACTGATTACTGAAGGCCACAAAATCGCAACACAGCTTGGATATAAAGGCTCTGTCGTTTTGGGTCATGATAAGTATTATCCGAAGTTTGGTTATAAAAAAGCTAGTCAATTTGGTATAGAAGCACCTTTCGAAGTTTCAGACGATAATTTTATGGCCGTTGACCTTATAGATGACGGTCTCTCAGATGTCCATGGGGTTGTTGAATACGCTAAAGAATTTTTTGAAATTAGATAAACGTAAAAAAGTGGAGCAAATGCTACGGCAATTGCTCCACTTTTTTATTTGTTTACAGAATCAATTAGCACCTTAAAAAAAGGATTGTGGAATATCGAGACTGAAAACGGCTTGACGAATGACACTATCCTGTATAAAATGAAGCAGTGATTTAGTAAATTAGTAAATTATAAAACTAGTAAATTAGTAAATTGGAGTGGTGCAATGAAAATACCAACAACGTTTAAACATAATCCTGTTGTCATGTTGGAGAGTTTTGAGAAGGTGTAAAAAATAGTAAAGGATATGGGGAATTAAAATGTTTTCTAATCGTTATATTCGAACAATTATCCGCTCCCGTGTGTTATTGCAGCTCGGAATATGGATCCGGAATTATGCCGTCCTTCTTTATGTATCTGAATTGACGAATAATAATCCGGTAGATGTATCTCTGATATCGGTTGCTGAATTTGCACCGATCTTTCTTTTTGGTCTTATTGGTGGGACTTTTGCCGACCGATGGCGTCCGAAGAGAACCATGGTATGGAGCGATTTGTTATCTGGATTGTCCGTCGGGGTGGTGTTGATTGCGGTCATGAATGGCGGATGGGTTGCGCTTCTTATCGGATCTTTTGTATCTGCCAGCTTATCTCAATTTTCTCAGCCTTCGGCGATGAAACTGTACAAAAGACATGTGCCAGCTGAACAGCTGCAGGGCGTTATGGCGATTTCCCAAACCCTTGTCGCTGNNTCCTGACAGCCGTTATGTTTCTGGGCTCTTCGCTTATATTGTCTTCCCTTCCTCGGGATGAAGAAGAACCGAAGTCAGGTAAAGCCAGCGGCTTCATCAAAGAGTTAACGGCTGGTTTGCGTTACATCGGGTCGAGTAAACCCTTAAGAACACTTAGTTTAACTTTCTCGGCGGTGGGTTTGGCATCAGGACTAACTCAGCCGCTTCAGATTTTTCTTGTCATCGCGAACTTAGGTAAGGACAAACAATTTCTTCAGTGGCTTGTGATGGCTAGTGGGGCAGCCATGTTAGTAGGCGGAGCTGTAATAATCGGGATAGCCAAAAAAGTAAGGCCACAGCTATTGCTTTTGATAGGCTTACTCGTCAATGCCGTCTGTACGGTTGGAATGGGAGCTTCTAAGCAAATTTGGCTGACGATTATTTTCTTGGTGATCAGTGGTTTGTTTTACCCTTGCATTCAAGGAGGGATTCAGACACTTCTTGTGCGAAATACCGAAGGGGCCTTTATTGGCCGAGTTTCAGGAGCAATCATGCCTATTTTTATGGGGATGATGGTGGTTGGCATGTTCATTTCCGGCTACCTAAAGGATACGTTCTCCTTGATGGGCGTATTTATGGCGAGTGGTGTATTTGTGATTATTGGTGCGCTTTTTCTGCTTCCTATTGTGGTTAAGAAAAGAAGTAAAGTGGAGCTGGAATCGCTGGTAAAATGAAAATCCAACTACAATTTCCATGAATTTATTATCTGCGATAAGGAGAGAAAGATATGGATATGAATAAACGCAAAGAGCTGATCGAGGAGTACAAACAAATTAAGATTTATATGGGTGTTGCTCAAATCAAAAACCAAATCAACGGCAAAATATTTATCGACAGCTATCCTAATTTGAAAAACAAATGGCTTACCCTGCAAATGCAGTTGGATGCAGGGAGATTTGCAAATGCCCAGCTCCAGAAGGATTGGAAAGAATTCGGTGCGGATGCGTTCACCTATGAGGTATTAGAACAGAAGGAGATAGATAAAGTAACTGATATGCGCTGGGAACGGAAGAAAATCTTAAAGCCATGGTTAGAGAATTTACAGCCCTACGGAGATAAAGGTTATAACAAACCACGAATTGACTAACGATGAAATCCAAGATAAGATGAAACCGTCGTTTAGTAAATTAGTAAAATAGTAACTGGAAGGAAGAAAAAAATGAAAATACCTACAACTTTAAAACATAAGCCTGTTGTCGTATCGGAGAATTATGAGAAGGTTGACGGCCGAATGGCTGGAAACACAGATGCGAAAGGTCTTTCCTTAGGATTGGCGCAGTGGAATGATAGAGGAAAGGTCGATATTTCGGC
>DOJM01000132.1:5066-6831 GCA_003529225.1 Paenibacillus sp. | reverse complement strand
TGGTCTGTACTTGAACTCAAGAGATATGGCTAAATTCGGTATCTGTCTGCTTAATAACGGTGTATTTGCGAACCAGCAGATCATTCCGAAGCATTGGCTGCAAGAAGCACTCACCGCACAGACTACGGGATATCCGGCTTTTGGAGATTACGGATATCAGTTCTGGATGGGTACGATGAGCGGCCAACCCTACAAGCTTGCCCACGGTCATGGCGGACAGCAAATCCTTCTCCTACCCAAGTTAGATGCGGTTGTGGTCTTTACAGCAGAGAGTAAGACAAACAATTGGAAGAGCCCCCGCAAGCTGTTGGAAAAGTATATTATACCCACAATGAGCTAAACATACTTTTTCCTGACAAGTCATAGGCTTTTAAGGAAGAAGGAGTAGCGAACTAACCCCCTTCTTCTCCAAGTAGAAGGAGTGAGCCCTTTGTCCCCTTTCAAATCATCCACCGGATTGCCCGATAATATTGCGGGCGCGCTGTGCTATTTTTTCCCTTTTATCGGCGGCGTGGTCTTTCTCGCTCTGGAGAAACGCAACCGCTTCGTGCTGTTCCACGCGTTGCAATCACTGCTTACGTTCGGCGTGCTGATGATTCTCCATGTTCTAACCGGATTTATCCCTTTTCTCGGTTCCCTGTTGANNCTTTGCTATATGGCTACTTATGATCTATCAGGCTTTAAGCAGCAGATGGTATAAACTTCCTTGGGTTGGAGATATCGCAGAAAGTCAGATTAGGCATCTATAAACACCGATGAACTAACACCTCTTATCGCTGAAAAGTATTCCCTTTTGCCCATTCACTCCTTACAATGGAAAGACGGGCATCAACGGAATTCTACAGGCTGGAGGAATTTAAATGTATCTATTCATCATAAACCCACGTTCCGGCGGGGGTGCAGGCGGGCGGACCTGGCATACTGTAGAGACGCTCATGAAAGAGCGGATGCTGCCATATATGACCTTGTTTACGCATAGCGCAGAGGGTGCAGAAGCCCTCCTTCTAAATACACTTAAACACCGCGAGGACTGGAAAGCCGCGATTGTAATCGGCGGTGATGGCACGCTGCACAGCATTTTGGGTGCCCTTCGTGGCAAAGACATTCCCATGGCAATCATCCCTGCTGGCTCCGGTAACGACTCTGCACGCGGCTTCGGCATTCCGCTTTCGACAGAAGCCGCGCTGGAAGCTGCACTTAGCGAACGGTATATCGAAGCCGATCTGATCTCAGGCGCAAACGGACTGACTTTAACAGCCGTTGCTAACGGCTTTGATGCTCAGGTGGCCGAGAATGTGAATGTCAGCCGTTACAAACGGCTGTGCAATGCTATTGGCGCAGGCCAACTGGCTTATATCATCGGCATATTGCATACGCTGATGACGTTTAAGCCATGCCGGGTGAGTGTTGCGTGCGACGGAACGGAGCACGTCTTTGAGAAGGCATGGCTGGTCTCGGTCTGCAACCTGCCCAGCTACGGCGGCGGGCTCTTGATCTGCCCGCAGGCGAAGGCCGATGATGGCCAGCTCGACGTCTGCGTCGTGCATGGGTGCAGCCGCGGGCAACTGCTGCGGCTGTTCCCAACGGTACTGAAGGGCAAGCATGTAGCGTTGCCCTTCGTGTCGATGCTGCGTGGACGTAGCGTAGCCGTCAACTTCGCAGAGGCCCGGCCGGCGATCGGCGATGGCGAGAGCTTCGGCAAAGGGCCGCTTGCCGTGCGCTGCGAGCCAGGGTCGCTGCGGGTGCTTTCGCCGCTGGCGGCGGT
>DOJM01000132.1:0-5013 GCA_003529225.1 Paenibacillus sp. | reverse complement strand
GACAGGCTTATAAGCCTGTCTCTTGCTGTTTTAATGTTAACTTCGTCCGAATCTACACTAAAGAGTCTTAGCTAAGTAGCCCTTCCTCTTCTTCCACGAAAGAGATTCTTCCGTCCTCCAGTGAAGCGATCCGCACGAGTGATTCAACTCGGTAACCAGCTTCCTGCAGTAACCGATTTCCTGGCTGGAACGCTTTTTCGATCACGATACCAATCCCAACCACACTTCCTCCTGCCTGCTCAACAATACGAGCAAGTCCGAAGGCGGCTTCGCCATTCGCCAAGAAATCATCGACAATCAGAACTCGCTCACCCGGAGCAATGAACTTCTTGGAAACGGTAATTTCATTCGTTTCTTTCTTCGTGAAGGAGTAAACCTTTTCTACATAAATATCCTCTGTCAGCGTCAACGATTTCTGCTTACGGGCAAAAATCAGCGGAACCTCCAGCTCTAATGCAGTCATAATCCCCGGAGCAATTCCCGAAGACTCAATCGTCAGTACCTTCGTAATCTCTTCGCCGGAAAAACGGCGGGTAAACTCACGGCCAACCTCACGCATTAGAAAGGGGTCCATCTGATGATTCAGAAAAGAATCCACTTTGAGCACGCCTTGCCCGAGTACAATACCTTCTTTTAACACTTTTTGTCTCAACAGCTCCATTGTTCTTCTCCTTCTCCCATCAATGAATCCTTTCTCCCCACTTTATAGACCTGTCGGTTTCTGTGGTAATAAATTTCCAACAATAGATTTTAAGTTATGATCATCTTTGCTCTTTTCTTGCCCGTTATCATAACCCGTAATTCGAATCTCCAAGAAATCGCCCGGATTTACCGGCTTAAAGATTAATTTCTCGCGGTCTGTAAGTCTCACGTTAAACTTCATGTCCTTGAACATTTCAACTAGCTCTGCTTCTCCGGGACTTGCTCCCTTATCCAGAAACAGCAGTCCACGCAATTTCTTAGGACCATCCTCATGCACTACTTCAAAATGTACGATACATTCCATGCTTTTCACCTCCCTGTAATAGCTACTGCGCCTGTTCTTCCCCATCATCAACTGGATCATGCATCACATATTTACTGTTAATTTTGCTGTAACGTTCACCATAACGTTCTTCTAATTCTGCGCCCATATCCTGCTCCAGCTCGAACAGTACCATTTCCTGCGCAAAATGATTCAATAGCAGATCTACTAACACCGGGTGCTCGGTTACAACCGCTTGCGCTGATCCATCTTCAAAGCGCATCCCGAGCATACACCAGCTCCGATCGATCACAAATGAGAACTTCCGTCCATCTGTCCGCTTTGAATCTCTTCCGAGAGGCGGCCATACCGGGTATGTGGCAGGAGCAGTATTGCCACCGTCGAACGCCCATAGGAGTCTAACGCCACGCAGCTCCGCCTGTTCAAGCTCACTCCTCAGAAGTGACGCTTCCTCGCGCCACATATCCACTACGATCTCCTGCTCAGCCATATTAAGTTGGCGAATAAGAGCGCCCAATACATTGCGGTCACCTTCCACGTTATAAAACGAAGGGCTAACAGGTCCACCGCGAGGCATCTCACTTTCCATATAAGCCAGTGAAGCTTGAACCCGTCCCGAGATCATGGTCGCGAGCTCCTCTGGATTGAGAACNNCCGAGCTGTTTGGCAACCTCATAGCCAGAAGCCTGACCTTTTGTCGCAAGCTCTACCATAATTTTGGACTCCATCTCCGTGAAGCCCAGATTGCGCAGATGCAGCAGCAGCTGTTCCATCTTGTTGTCCCCCTATGCTGACTGAAATCCGTTCTATATTTGCTCTGATCCACATCGCGGACACCATAAGGAGCCCTTAGGTAGTTCGTTCCGACAGATTTGACACTGGATCATATCTCGTACACCATTGTCCTCAGTGACTGCAGATTCCTCCTGATGCTCATTCTTATGCCATTCGCCAAAGCGACGGTCTAGTTCAAGTTGTCTTTTTCTTTCCCGTTCCAGCTGCTCGGCTTGTTTACGTTCCCGCTCAATATCTTGCTCGCTCATCTTATATTCTTCAAGTGGCCGCTCATCATCCGGATGCTGAACTTCAGCATATACGATACTCTGCGGGTGCAGCTTCATTGCAATTTCTTTCTCTTCATCCGTAAGCTCATCTTCGCCATAATATTGATCTTCATCATCTTCATTCACAGATTGAACAAATACCGGTGCAGAAGGCACCCTTCTCGAAGCGGACAATGGCTCCAGCTTACTTCCGCATTTCGGACAAAAGTTTGCATCAAGCGCCACAATATGACCACATGAACATAAACGCTCATTTTTCAGTTCAGCAATTCGTGTCCGCAGGACCTCGATTTTTTCCTGAAGTTTGGAACAGTTACGGGNNGACAGCTCCACCATTTTACCTTCAGCTACCGACATATCCTTTGAACGATATCCTTCATAAAAAAGTCTGCCCATTTTCGTAAATTCAACTTCCATCTCTTGTTCAACATCGGAAATAAGTCCGTTCAGCTTGCCGATCTCTACTGAGTTTTGGGCTTTTTCGGTAACCCGGCTCGCGCTATCTTTAATTTTTTTGATAAAACTCATTACAGTTCCTCCCTCTCCAGCGATACGTGTTTCTATCATACCAAATGTATCGAGTAGATTCATTAATGTGCTTTAATACGCGATTTAGAGGAGAATGTTCCTATAAAATCCATACTAATTGATTTAAGCCACTTCACTCTTACACTTATGGATTATATTTCCTGAATTTGAATGTAATTTTGCGTCAGGGGTTCTACATCGGTTAAAATAGAATTATCACAAATAATGAAATCGGGAGAGTTTCAGTGGAAGAACATGAGAGCACACAGCTTACGCTTAGTCAGCTACAGGTACACGTAAAGGATCTGCAACAGTGGCAAGGTAACAGCAACGAGGATTTCGCCAAACTGGTTAACGAGTTCGAAGCCTTACCGGCACTCTATCGCCATGCGTTAAATGATCTTCAGAATAAAATTGATGTGATCAAGACGGAATGGCAATCCCGCGACGGCTTCAGTCCCATCGAACATGTCAAATGCCGGATCAAAGAACCAAAGAGCATTCTTCAAAAGATGGAGCGTAAAGGCTACGGTTTCAGCTTGGAAAATATGGAGCAATACATTCACGATATTGCCGGAATGCGGATTGTATGTGCCTTCGTTAAAGATATATACCGTTTAGTAGATCATCTTAGTACACGCGAAGACATCCGCGTGCTTGAGATTAAAGATTATATAGCTCATCCTAAACCAAATGGATATCAAAGCCTTCATCTTATAGTCGGTATCCCACTGGTCCTGCTGGAAGGAACACGCTGGATCAAGGCTGAGATCCAGCTGCGCACTCTTGCTATGGACTTTTGGGCAAGCATGGAACATATTCTGTATTATAAATTCGATAAACAGTTGCCTTCGCATGTCGCTGACGAACTGAAAGAAGCCGCGCGCGCCGCTGACGAACTAGATCAAAAAATGCTGCGTCTTCGCCGCGAAATTCTAGAGCTTTCAGAAGGAGAATCGCCTCCTGCTGGGCAGCATTAGAATAACTAACCAGAAACTCTGTCAGATAATTAGGCAAAAAAAGAGGCTGTTTCAAGAGTAGCACTCCCTACTCTTGAGACAGTCTCTTTCGTATTTTCACTTACCGTTTAATCAGACCCTTATTCGCTCGACGTGCAGACGCTTCTGCAACCCGCTGCATAATCAAAGTTAATCCCTCAATGGCTTTAGGTGTCTGCGGTAGCAACGTTCCCCAGTCTTCTGTAACTTCAGCTACTACTACCGGCGAAGGAAACGGTCTAGCCGCAATCTCATGGAACTGTGGCCCAGGCTGATGTAGCGAACCTTCAGCAGCAGCTTCTGCCAGCCATTCTCCAGAGGAAATGGCCGGTCCCTTGCGTTCAAGTCGAGCCAATTCCGTAGAAAGATCACTAACCGAGACTTCTTCTTCGTCTGTTTCAGCTTCGTCGCTAGAAATATCCCCTTCAGCCCAAAGGGCAAAAATCCCGTCCAAGAGCTCTCCTTTAGTAAATCCTCTCAGCGAAAGTGCCAGCAGTGGCTCTTCAGCAAGACGTTCTTTAATAAGCTTCAGAGTCTCCGCCTTATGCTCTACACCCTCACCCTCAAAAAGGGCTTGCTCCAGCTCATTATCCGTAGGTAGAAGCTCAAGCTCTGCCAGCTCACCCGTTAAACGCCCTTGCAGCAAGGCAAACACTTCCCCAGGACTTAGTGCCAGACTTCGTAATATTTCTTTTCTTCGGGCAGCATGCCATACCGGAACCTTCAGAGAGAGAGGTTGATCCGCTTGTTGTTCCTGAGCAGGCGCGCTGGCGTTCCATTCACCCTTTGACCGAGACCCTCCCGTCACTTTCCCGGGTAGCACCGTCCATGCTGCTTTTACTAATCCAGGCACAACTTCCAGCCGCATCTCTAACCGTTCACTCATTGTTTGATCCCTCCGTAACACTCATATCTGTCTTACATCCAGTCCTGATCCTGCAGTTCAATAAGTTCCTTCAGCTCATGATTGGACATCTCAGTCAACCATGTTTCGCCAGAGCCAACAACCTGCTCGGAAAGATTTTTCTTACGCTCAATCAATTCATCAATACGTTCTTCCAACGTTCCTTGGCAAATCAACTTATGCACTTGAACATTTTTATCCTGACCAATTCGGAATGCCCGGTCTGTCGCCTGATTCTCAACTGCCGGATTCCACCNNCCACCCGCTTTTAAAGAAAGTACGAAGAAGGATGGCCCTTTTCCCTCTTGAAAATCATGAACCATCTCGTCGCGCTCTCGTTTTGGAATTCCGCCGTGCAAGAACAGCGGCGCTGTTCCATAACGCTTAGTCAGCTTGCTAACCAAGAGCTCACCCATCGCTACATATTGAGTAAAGATCAACACAGATTCTCCGACCTCCGCAATGCTATCCAGAATCTCGAACATGACCTCCATTTTACCGGAATGTTCACTTCGTGGACCCCTGCCTTCTTCT
>DOJM01000131.1:2234-2670 GCA_003529225.1 Paenibacillus sp. | reverse complement strand
TTATCCACTCTTGCACAAGCTGATAAATATGATGACTAAGCTTATCAGTATCATGCCTCAAATAAGTCCGGAATAACACTAGCTTATCCGCTATAACTTTATATGCACTGCCTTCTAGTACATCCTTGTCGAGTTGTACCGGACGTGCACCTTTCTCAGCGTACTTCGACTGCACCTGCTCTGGAATTTCACCGTCATTCACAATAATATAATCAAACAAATGAATCCCAATATGATCATAAACGGCTTGTAGATGGTCATTTACAGTATAATTATCCGTTTCACCAGGCTGAGTCATTACATTGCAGACAAAAATTTTGATTGCATCAGAAGATACAACTGCTTCTGCCAGCTTCGGGACAAGTAGGTTCGGAAGAATGCTCGTATATAGACTCCCTGGACCCAAAAGAATTGCATCAGCATTTCGAATCGCTTC
>DOJM01000131.1:0-2117 GCA_003529225.1 Paenibacillus sp. | reverse complement strand
ACTACGGCATCCCCCGCAGCGGGTAATACCCGTCCGCGAACAGCAAATAATCGGCTAAGCTCACGAACAGCAGTGACAAAATCGCCAGATATATCTGTAAGCGCGGCAAGAATTAAATTACCAAGACTATGGCCCGCCAAGCCTTCGCCCGTGTTGAAACGATATCTCATAATATCCGCCATGAGCGGCTCTACATCAGCCATAGCTGTTAATACGTTGCGGATGTCCCCAGGAGGCGGCATTTGCAGTTCACTGCGCAAAATGCCCGAGCTTCCTCCATCATCTGCTACGGTAACTATAGCTGTAATATCTAGNNCGCGGACGCTCTCTTTGTTCTTCAGCCACTATGGACCCCTTCTCTCATTAGTGCCGATCACGCTCGGAATCCCGATGACTGACGGCTACGGATTCCGTTTCGCTGACGCCCAGCATTTTACCCAAATATTCAGAAATGGCTACTGAACGGTGTTTCCCGCCTGTACAGCCCAGGCAGATAATAATCTGGGATTTACCTTCCCTACGATATTGCGGAATTAAGAAATGAAGCATATCGAGCAGTTTGGTCAGGAACACCTGTGTTTCAGGCCACTTCATTACATAGTCATAGACATCGCTGTCCTGACCTGTTTTTGGCCGCAGGTGATCTACATAATGTGGGTTAGGCAAAAAGCGAACATCGAAGACGAGGTCTGCATCAATAGGAATACCATACTTAAATCCGAACGATGTAATGTTGACGGAGAGTGTACTTTTTCCTAAATGCGAGAACCGGGAAACGATCTTCTCCTTGAGCTGCACTGGTTTCATACTGCTAGTATCCAGACATAATGTGGCTGAATTCTTTAATTCCTCAAGCATTTTACGTTCCAGCTTGATACCATCAAGCGGAAGTCCCTTAGGCGCTAGAGGATGATGACGCCGGCTTTCCTTGTAACGCTGCACAAGCACCGAATCCGTAGCATCCAAGAACAAGATTTCACAGCCAATGGTTGACTCATCTTTGATATAGGCTAAAGACTCGGACAAAGCAGTGAAGAATTCTCTACCGCGCAGGTCAATCACAAGCGCTACCTTGGCGATCTTCCCCTTCGACTGCTCAATCAGTTCTGCAAACTTAGGGATCANNTCTGCACAGCAATTGTCTTACCCGCACCTGACATTCCGGTAATAATGATCAGGGTGGCTCCAGCCGTTGGAGTATTGTCCAATTCGGTCATTAAAGCGTCCCCTCCCTAAATTAGTATATGAATACTNNCATTACCAAGCTCTGCAGGAATAATCGAAACACCAGTCTGAAGCGGAGCCGGTGCGAGCTTAGCAAATACACGACGAACCTCATCAAATAGAATATCTCCAGCCTTAGACACACCACCACCAATGATGAAGACCTCAGGGTTAAGCACGGCTGCAACAGAAGCCATTGATTTACCCAGGTAGTATGCTGCACGGTTTACTATGCGAATCGCTACTTCATCGCCAGCCTTAGCTGCATCAAAGACTTCCTTCGCAGCAATCTTCTCTACCATTGAGAGGGAAGTACGATCACCACGAGCTACTGCATCGTTAGCCATACGAATAATTCCTGTAGCGGAGGAAACGGTTTCCAGACATCCCATATTACAGCAACCACATTGAATGGCTTCCAAATCCGGCACTACAGTGATATGGCCAAGCTCACCTGCTAGACCTGCAAAACCTTGATAAATTTTTCCGTTAATAATAATTCCGCCACCAACACCTGTTCCTAGCGTNNCGTCCTGCACCACTCCAAGCTTCACCCAGTGCAGCCACGTTCGCATCATTGTCTATTTTGACAGGCTTGTTCCAGCGATCTTCCAAAATGGAGCGAATCGGCACATCTTTAAATCCTATGTTGGGCGCAAGGATAATGATTCCTTCACGAATATTTGTGAACCCTGCTACGCCCGCGCCTACACCTGCAAGCTGATCCCAAGAGTACGGGGAATCCTCCACAATTTGGCGCACATACTTCTCGATATTATCGATAACAGTATCGACACCTTCTGCAGTTTCTGTGGGTCCCTCATAAGTATGCAGTAGCGTTCCCTCAGCATTGCAGATTCCAACCTTAATTGCAGTTCCACCCAAATCCACGC
>DOJM01000134.1:9043-10287 GCA_003529225.1 Paenibacillus sp. | reverse complement strand
CGCCATGCACTTCATGCTGATTGCCAAAGATAAAGGCTGGGATACCTGCCCGATGATCGGCTTTGATCCGGAAGCCATTCAAGCTACTTTAAATCTCCCCGATCATATGGTACCTGTTATGCTGATCACTATCGGCAAAGATAAGAAACATAAAATCAGACCACGTGGCTATCGTAAGCCGGTCAATGAATTCGTTGAATTTATCTAAGGGTAATCGAAAGATACCGATAGATATGACAAAAGCGTTCCATCCGATTTTTGCATCACGGCTGGAACGCTTTTTTTATGAGGATGTGGATCTGAAACCTTTCTCGACTACTTAGCATACTGAAGAATTGCAATTGCTGCTCGTTCCCGTCGTTCGGCGTTCTCACTAACAAGAGCTTCCTTCAAAATATCGAGCGCCACTGATAATGTCTCTTCATCCACATGCACTCGATTACTCACCGCTTGCTCTGAATCAGAAGAACCTGTAATCCACAGATCCACACGAACACTAGGCATCGGTCCCTTATACTGTTTAACCACTCCACTATCGCTAAGAAACTCTTTTACCCCTGCGTTTAGATCGGTTATAGGAAGACTTTTCAGCCAAGTTACACCCCGTCGATGGCATGTACCGATGTCTGGCGCGTCAAATAATTCATTATAAAAATAATCGCCAAGATCACCTAGATGTACCCAATCTCCATCACACACCAGAACATAATCGCCATCCTGCATCGTATGTACGAAGAGTTGAATGGCTTGCATATGTTCTGTAAGCTCCAGCTCACTGAATTTGTAAGTACGAAGCAACCGATCATTTATTTTCTCCATACTGATGTTCTCCAAATCTCCTATTCCGGGGTAGCCGATACTCACATAATTATCCTCTAAAAATGCTGTGATTCGTTCGGTCCCCAACGGTTTCGATCCTATCTGAAACAGATTCATAGATCATCCCTCCAAGTAATTAATGTAATATTTTTCAGCAAAGAGAACTCTTCTTAGCAAGCTCATATGCTTATCCTCCATCCTGAGTCCTCATTGGTGTAATTAAAAAAAGTGTGGATGAAGTCATGTCTACAGGCCGTATCACCAGTGGTCTTTCTTTTCCAGCAAACCTTATTCTAAGCGTCTCACTATCGATCGCCCGAAGGATGTCCCTGAAATATTTTCCGTTAAATGAAACTCGAAAGTGTTCACCTTCTAGATGCTCCAAAGGAATCTCTTCTTTTACATCCCCAATTTCTGCAGTCTTG
>DOJM01000134.1:8440-9031 GCA_003529225.1 Paenibacillus sp. | reverse complement strand
CGCTGAGCATAACACTCTCACCAGCCAATATTGAAATACGTTCAACTACATGTAACAAACGGTCTGTCTTAACAATCACTTCGGAGAGGTACGCTTTTGGGATTAAATTAATGACAGAGGGATAAGTTCCTTCTAGAAGGGCAGACTGAACCCTCAATCCATTAGAAATAAATCTGATTTGCTTAGGGCCTATTTCTAATTCGGTGCTGCTGTCTGTATTATCGTTTAATATTTTCAAAAGATCCTCAAGGGTGCTGCCTGGGATTACAACATCTAAAGGAATTGCACCGTAATCTTCTACACTTTCAATAACATGCTGGGCGAGGCGGATGCCATCAGTGGCGGCAACACGTATATTTCGCTTATCAATTTGAAGTGATACGCCTGTCAGCACAGGTCTGGTTTCCGATGAAGAGACCGCAAAAACTACTCTTTTAAATATTTGCTTCAAGAGGGTGTTCTTCATGCTAATCCTTTGAAAGTTTGGACGATCTATATATTGGATTCTCGGAAACTCTGCCGCATCCATTCCACATAAACGAAATTGAGTGTTCCCTGATTGAATGTTTAGAATCAATGACTCTACGATTT
>DOJM01000134.1:0-8425 GCA_003529225.1 Paenibacillus sp. | reverse complement strand
GTCCAGGATCAAGCTTACGAATGATCTCATAAAAATAACGCGCGGGAACTACGATCTCACCTGGTTTGTGTACTATCATCGAATCCATCTTCACAGGGAGCTTATATTCAATGGTCATTCTTAAATTGCTGGCTGTTAATATCAGACCCTGAGTTTGCGCCTGAATATGTATTCCGGAAAGAACACGGGAGGAACTATTCGCGGATATAGCTTTTAAGGCTGCTTGTAATGCAGTGCTGAGAGAATCTTTTGACACATGGATTAGCAAAGACTTCACCTAACTCTCCTTAGATTCCTTTGCAAAATGTCCCTCAATGATGTTCCGAAATACTTGGGAGCGAGATGCGTTCTGATCCGCACAAGCCTGCNNCTATCTCCTGCCAAACTTCCTCAGGTAACGTCAAAGATACCTTTTTAGTTACACCAGTGCTTTTTCTGCCTGCACCTTCCCGAAGACCTCCCCTTGTAAAAAGGAACCCTAACTGCCCGTCTTTAGTAGATACGCCTAGTTTTACTTTATTCTTAGAGTTACTTGTGATATCGCTTGTGACTTTAGCTTTGATTTCGCTTAAAATCCCATCTCTGTGTTCCTCTTCGAATTTATGATCACTCAATCTTTACACCTCATAGTTTGAATTTAGTTACTCAATTCAATATATCCACTATTTTCATAATACCATATTGTGCTTTCATCCACCATATACACAACACAAAAAACCACTCCATAATGGAGCGGTCCCATGTCGGAACAACACTTCTGTGCACTCAAGATGCGTGGCCATATAGGTGTATTTTCTGGCTCTATCTCAAGATATTCTGATAATTTGGTGTAAGGTCAGACTTACGCGGGTCTCTCAAATGCTTGAATGATTCTAACTTCACCTTAGGACCAGGAGTGATTCTAAAAGTCATAGTATCCTCTCCAACGGAAAGATGTGGACCCACTGTAGGGTGTATATTTAGTGTAATTAAGAAATCAAACCGACGAAATCCATTCACTCGCTTCATATCTGTAACATCTACTAAATAAGGATACACTGTAGGAGTTATCGTCAGAAGTGGCGCATAAATCTCAGCCATTTTTTTCTCAATATGGGGTAAAAGAAAGAGCATCATTGTGTCTTTGTACATGAGCTCGCGGGAATCCTGATCTGGAAGCTTCGGTTCCGAATCAGATCTGGATGGAGCCTCGGCTTGCGGTTGAACAAGCCCATTAGCGGAGCAAGGTTGTTGCCCCAGCAAGAACATAACTGTGATAAGAAGAGGAGCAATCCAGCTTTTTTTCATCAAAATAGCCTCCTTAGGGAACTTTTAATAAATTCCCCAAAGAGGCCCTATTTTTATACGTTAAATCTCAATTGTGTTAAAAAGAAAGGTATCTCCCTTAAGATAATTCCTTAGAATCGCTTGCGCATAAGGCTGTTCTGCTTTCAGTCCCTCGGTTTCTCTAGGGTCGGGTGCATGATGGCAATAATTTTCGATCATAACCATGACCGTAAAATGCTCTAACGTCTGAACCCACTCCCCATCAAGCTTGATAACACTCTCATACCCCTTAATGACTAGTTCTCTTTGCAGAGGATATATTCCCAAAATGGTATGTGCCACATCATAAAGATAATAGCCCCAGCCACATCTTCCGAAATCAATCGGTCGAGGTTCACCCTCTTTAAATATGATGTTCCCTTGATGTAAATCACCATGGATGACCCCATATGTCCTTCTGTTCTTATTTTTATGCTGCTTGCTCAACCAGTTGCATAATTTCTCAGCCGCAGACTGATACAGCACGAACTCATCATCCGAAAGAAAACTATGGTAGTGCAGCTTTAATCGGAGCATTGCTTTTCTAAAGCTATGTTCATCCCACACGGGACGATTAAAGCCTGGAGGTAACTCAAGCTCCTGTGCCGCTTTATGTAGCTTGGCTAATAGAACGCCTTCTTTGTAAATTTGCCCTTCGGTAAGTCTTTCGTTCGCATGTTCGCCTTCAACCCAGCGCATTAACGATGCATATATACCATCCCCATTACCTTGCTCCACTTTGAACGTAACAGAACCTGTTCGATCATGAACGCCCTTTGGCAGGGGGACATCGATTTTGCTCTTCAAAAGCTCCAGCCATGCGATTTCAGAGTTAATTTCCTCTTTAGATCTCCCCGAGTGAAGACGCAGCAAAAAAGTTCCCTCTTTATTAGTCTCTATTACAAAAGTGCAGGTGTCCGATAGTTGATTGAAACGAATCTGAGTCCAATCGAGGTCAAAGTGCTGGAGCGCCATTAAAGCTGCTTGTTTATAATTATTTCTCATTTTTTGTACCATTAAGTTCCATCATGAATAATCCATCCTTTCAATGATTATTTAATATGAAAACTATCTGAAATAAATATTTCTCTTGAAAATAATTTCAGAAAACTAAATAATATAAAGCAGTACTACATGTCGGATCTATCATCTTAATAAGGGTGGAGCTTCATTACAGACAGAAGAAAGGTTGAACATCGGCACCATGAACGCAATTCCAAACCTCAACAAGGAACCCGCCCGTGTGGAAAAAACACGCAAAGAACCTTTCCCCATCTCTATTCTTTCGCTTACGGTAGGCGCTTTTGCCATTGGAATGACTGAATTTGTCATCATGGGTATTTTACCAAATGTCGCCAAGGATTTACAGGTTAGTATTTCAACTGCAGGTCAGCTGATCACGATGTATGCCCTTGGGGTAGCCGTCGGTGTCNNAACCATCCTTACACAACGAATTCCGCAGAAGAAACTGTTATGCCTGCTCATGGTATTATTTATTCTAGGCAACGGAATCTCTGTATTTGCTCCAAACTATGCCGTTCTTATGGTTGCTCGTATCATCACAGCTTTAACACACGGGACTTTCTTTGGCGTTGGTGCAGTAATCGCTTCTAATCTGGTCAAGCCCAATAAGCGGGCCGGAGCCGTATCCATTATGATGGCTGGTCTAACGATTGCTAATATCGTCGGTGTTCCTCTAGGAACATTTATTGGGCAAAACATGGGCTGGCGCGCCTCATTTGCTGCGATAGCAGTCATGGGAGTCGCTGCACTAATCGGCATTCTTATTTTCATTCCAAAGATTAAACAAGACAAACCTGCTAGTGTAATCCAGCAAATCTCTGCGCTAGCTAATCCTAAACTGCTTCTATTCTTACTGATCGGTGCGCTTGGTAACGCCAGCTTGTTCACAGTGTTCACTTATATAGCGCCACTGCTAATGGAAGTTACCGGCTTTGCCGAGCATAGTGTGACATGGATTCTAGTTCTCTTCGGCTGTGGTGTAACCGTCGGGGTTATCGTTGGCGGGAAGCTTGCAGATTGGAAGCTGATTCCTTCTATCGTGGGACTTTATTTCGCGGTTAGTGTCATTCTTACGATCTTTTCCTTCACAATGCATAGTCCAGTAGCTGCGGTAATCACAATATTCTTCTGGGGTTTGGTATCCTTTGCAGTCATGCCAGGACTACAAATACGGATCATGAGTCTGGCTCAGGCCGCTCCTGCCCTCGCTTCTACAACCAGTCATTCCGCAGGTAATCTCGGAAACGCAACAGGTGCCTTCATCGGCGGATGGGTCATTTCTCATCTTGCGATTACTTCGCTGCCATGGGTCGGTGCTGTTCTGGTAGGACTCGGTCTGGTACTGGGAATTGCTTGTTATGTAGCTGAGCGTAAAGAGAGAGTGGCGTAATATTTTATAGGGCTATATTTAAAAAAGAGGGTGTCCCCAAAGCGATAAAAATGGCTTAGGGACGCCCTCGTGTTTTTTAACAAACTATAGCGATCTATTTATGGGTTCCTTCTTCTAATACTTAGCATCTGATTTGCCCCTTTTTGAAATTCATAAGGAACCTTCATCTCCTCCACAGCGAAACCTTGGCGAACCAGCTCATCGATAAGGCGATCTAAATGCTCATATCTTTGGCAGGACAGATCAACTAATGGGAAAATACGAAGCTCTCCTCTAGTCACCCGCATAAGCTCATTAACAGTCCTTAGATGAAAATCATAGTCCAGCCGATCACTATACATAAACAGGAAGTGTGCAGACAATGTCAGATCAAAAGCCTCATCATTAAATGGCAAATCAGGTAAAACCACAGGAACATATCGCTCCGGGGTTTGTCTCTGATCCTTGATATTATCGTTTAAAGCCTTATTTCTCGCTTGTGTCAGATCCTCTATAGACTCAAAGTAGTCCCACACAAAGTTATCCTGTACCTTACTCAGTTCAGACATAGCATGCTCGATATCTTGAACACCTTTGTCCGCAAGCTCATCCGTAGAGTAATAGTAAGCAATATCGGCAGCAGTTACGTTACTCCCGAATTGATTGGATATCGCCGTAAAAGAACAGGCCCCCGCAGGACAATCCAAAATCCGCCCGCCAACAAGATCCGCTTCTTTCAAATTAAACATCTGCAAATATTCCTCATAGGTCCTTCCTATAAAAACAATCCTCTCCAACTCAAGCTTTCCCTCTGCTCCACTCATCTCATCTCACCTTTCCTCATCTCGACTAATACTGCTCGCTTTTAATTCTGTTTAAATATATATATAAGATAATCTATAAGAAGTCCTAGAATCAGGAACGTCCCAAAATGAATTACATACGTAGGAAATCTGACGCTGATTAATATACTGCTTGCAGCCCATTCCGTATTATTAGCATCAACCATCCAGTTTGCAAAAGGCTTCATAAAGATCAGCGTATCTATAATCGGATTAAGTCGTACAAGAATGATGTTTGCAAACCCGATCCCCAAATAATCACCTAGACAGATGATGATACTAATAATCGAAAACCAGAAACTGAATTTTCTCCTTAAAAACATCAAGCACCGCCCTCTCTTTTTTTTCCTAATATATACAATTCGTTTAAAATTCAAAATATCCTTGTCGCGGATAGCTCCTGCTTTAAAAAATGNNGATAATCCGAAAGTTTACATAGGATTCCACAGGTCATATCGATAACCTTCCCCTCCAGTTTTCGCACTACCGTTCCTGCAGGGGCCGGATTCAAGACTATCTCAGGGACAAGAGCGACACCTAGGCCACTTTCCACAAAATATTTTAGAGCGGACATGCTTCCAATCTCCATAGTATCGAATGGTGCTCCACCTGATTCCTGTAGCACACTTTCTAATTTTTTGCGATAAGGACAGTTTGCTGCCGTAATAAGTAACCGATGCTCCTGTAAATCCTCTGGTGTAATATTCTCCTTGGAAGCTAGCGGATGCTCTTCTGGCATAAGTAACACAAATCCCTCCGTAAATAAAGGTTCAAAATAAAGCTCCTTACCCAGCTCTGGCGCTGAACATATAGCCATATCAATTTCGCCTCGCAAAAGTAGTTCACTGAGTGCAGAGGTTCCCGCGATCTCCACGGAGACTTTCACTTTCGGAAACTGCGTCATAAAGCTACTTAACAGCTGCGGCAAACGGTAGCTCGCCGTCGGATCTGTTACCCCTATGCGGACGTTGCCAGCCTCGCCTATCTTCAAATCGGCCAAACGGCTCTGTAACCGCTCCATATCCTTAACAATATGTAAGCTCTCTTCATAAAACAATCTACCTGCTTCTGTTAAGCAGATTTGTTTTCCCCGCTCAAGCAGTTGACATCCTAAGTCGGATTCAAGCCTCTGCATTTGCATCGTGACCGTTGATTGGGCATAATTCAATTCCTCTGCTGCACGGTTAAAGCCTCCTGAAATCACAATGGCTTGAAAGGATTTTATTGTTTTTAGATCCATTCCTGAGCCCTCCACTACTTAATTCAAATAAATTGAATGGAACCTTCAATTAATTCAATTATACGAAATCCAATAATCACTATAGAATACTCTATATCAACAACATACGCCAACCAAAGGAGTGAATAAGGATGGATCTTAACAATAAAGTAGCCTTAGTAACTGGTGGAGGTACTGGAATTGGCAAGGCTGTAAGTCTGGAATTAGCCCGACGCGGAGCCCTTGTTGCAGTCAACTATTCTAGATCCGAGGCAGAAGCTAATGAAACCGTGAATACGATTATAAATCAAGGTGGACAAGCGATAGCAGTACAAGCCGATGTTTCTAAGGATCAGGAAGTGCGAAGTATGGTCCATTCGATTATTCAGCATTTTGGGACGGTAGATCTACTGGTGAATAACGCCAGTATTACTAAACATATTGCGCAGGGGGATCTGGAAAAAGCAACGGAGGAAGTCTGGGATGAACTATATGATGTAAATGTGAAAGGAATGTTCTTCTGCGCCAGAGCAGTTGCACCGTATATGAATAAAAGCGCCTCAGGCGCCATTGTCAATCTTGGCAGCATCGCCGGACAAACTGGCTTAGGCTCTTCCCTTCCTTACGCGGTCTCCAAAGCTGCTGTTCATGGCCTCACGAAATCTCTAGCCCATGCGCTAGCTCCAACTATTAGAGTGAACTGTGTCGCACCGGGAGCTGTTGCTACCAGATGGTGGTCTGGTCGAGAAGAACAGATGCATAAATTAGCACCTAATCTGCTGCTCCAGCGTATATCATCCACTGAGGATATCGCTCAATTCGTCTGCGCAACACTAGAACAAGAAGCAATGACCGGACAGATCATTACGGTAGATAGTGGACAAACGTTGTAACAACTAAAACCAGCAAATGGAATGTCAAATGAAACGCCGCTAGAATATTCAGGGAATATCTCCCTATAACTCTAATATCACTACCCGTCCAACTAATAATTACGGAAAACCTCCCTATAATTTANNGGAGGATTTCCCTATTTGTTTTTTATGCACACGTCGTCTGTTGTCTGGTTTGTTTTATATAGAAAGAAGCTGTCCTAGAAGTAGATTTCTCTACTTCTAGGACAGCCTCCTCAGTACTACTGGTGATGATCTTAGTTAGGTTCACTACCCCAAATCAAATTTCCTGACACGTATGCTGGTGCTTTGCTCCAGTCTACATAGTTCGTATCTACCGCATTAAAGGAATAATCTCCGGTTTGAGTGTAATTCGTCCAGTCCTCTTTAGCCACACGCACCTGGATGTCGATGCTCGCACCCGCAGCAAGTGAACCCGCTGCACTCGAGAAGCCAACCTCTAGATAATAATCCGCATTCGCTTTAGCTGTTGGCAATTTAATAAATATTCCTGTTACATTCACACTTCCCACCTGTGACCAATCGCAGAAGAAGTTTTGTGGCTTCTCTCCATCAATCGTGTAATAGTATCTTAAATTCACATCGGAGAGCGCTACAGCACTTGTGCTCGTATTCACCAGCTTGAACTTTGGATTCAACGTATTTCCTGAAGCAGACAATGTTCCGTTATACATCTGTACTTTCAATGCTGCGGTAGGAGNNGAGAAAATGGTTGTATTCTCATGAAGTTTGTCTCTAAAAATCGTACCATTTTCACACCTCAGATTACATTTTACAAGCACAGATGCCTCCTTAGGAGATGGCATCCGTTTCTCGGTTTATTTTATTGATTTATTGCCGCAAACGACTCTGCTGCTGCAGAAAGATAATAAGCCAACCCCGTTTGCTGACTCTCAAGCATTTTAAGATGAAAGTCATCACTTAAGAAAAATTGAGTCTGCGCTGCAAAGTCTTTCGCAGATATGTTATGGCCATGTTTGTTCATAAATTCAAGATGACATCGAATCAAATTCTCTATTTCCTTATCGTTATGTTTTATCCCTTCTCTTAATGAACTCGCTATTTTATTCATAAATGTCATGCCTTCAAGCGCTTGTTCATTCATATCCTGAACATCTTCTGGTACAACTTTAATAGAGTCCATCCCATACGATTCCTTCAGATATTGATTTTGCTCGATCAGCGCTTCTTTCCATTCTCGTTCGCTTTCAAATCCTTCGAACATTTCCTTATTATCCATGTGCTCCCCATCCTTTAAATAACCAATAGATTTACGTAATGTCTGAACAATCGTATCCAGCCTGGCTTTGCGGCCAAGGATTAGCTCCGCCTGCTGCGAAAGAATAGAGTACCTGTCGGAATGATGCTCCATCATTTCCTTGATTTGATCTAAAGAAAATTCTAATTCTCGNNCTTGGTAAGA
This sequence comes from Paenibacillus sp., assembly GCA_003529225.1. Classification (GTDB taxonomy): domain Bacteria; phylum Bacillota; class Bacilli; order Paenibacillales; family Paenibacillaceae; genus Paenibacillus_AQ; species Paenibacillus_AQ pseudetheri. The sequence continues at coordinate 330 of DOJM01000134.1, read as the reverse complement.
GAAGACCGATCTTGTGATAATGATGAAGCGTTTTAATCGTAACCTTGGACAGTTCCGATACTTCTTTTACCGTGTACAATGTTGCTCATTCCTCCTTTCCTTATGTAGCTTAATGCCTCCCCTAAGAGGAGTGTCAAATCAAAAATCCAGAAGAATCCCAAAAAAGCCCTCTCCACCCTAACGGCGAAGAAAGCTACTACTGCTTAATGCGTAAGCACAAATTCATCCAGCATCTTACCATCCACATCATATGCCTGATAAGTCAAACTATCCTTGGTAACACTAATCCCTGCGAACATTTGCTTGTAGTTTTGAAAATGCACCGCATGA
>DOJM01000133.1:14578-14931 GCA_003529225.1 Paenibacillus sp. | reverse complement strand
CTATAGGGACAATAGAAAATTGTTCGGCTCCCGTTTCCTCAAATAACTCTCTAGCCGCTGCCTCCTCCGGTGTCTCGCCAACTTCTATATGTCCTCCGGCAAACTCCCACGTCGAACGGTTCTGATGTCTCGCCAAGATCCATTTTTCACCATGCTTAACCATAATAACAACGTACTCTAGATCAACTTCGTTTTCTTTTTCCAGATTAAACAAGTTTACCTGCAATTCAATTCCTCACTTCCTACCCGCGTCAAACATTTCCTGCTCTATCCCAAGCTAATTTAAATTCCGCTACACTCTGAAACCGCTGCTTACGCTCCAGGCTAACCGCCCGTAAAGCAACGTCGTAGTG
>DOJM01000133.1:325-14527 GCA_003529225.1 Paenibacillus sp. | reverse complement strand
GATCGGTCAGAAGCTCCTCCTAAAAGAACAAATGCTGTTGCGCCCATATTAAATACATTTGTAGCTTCATCAATTGGTGCACCCAGCACAAACTCTTCCGGTGACTTGAATCTGGATGAGCCCCAGAAGTTCTCTCCCAGATCATTTACAGTTGGCTTAGATCTATAAAAATCAATATCACAAATCCTTATTTCATCATTCTCAAAATTATAAAGAATACTTCCATCGTAAAAATCGACAGCCACATAACCCTGAAACTCAACATGCTCATGAAAGGCAAAGATTACGTCTAAAGACGCTAAACGTTTTTCAATAGATAATTGCTTAAAGCGGTAAAAAGGCGATTCCGGATGGTTCAACTTAGCTTCTCCCGNNACCATTCAAACACCGCTGCATATCCCGCTCCAACTTCAAAATGTGACACCAGAGAGATCAGCGCTTCAGATTCAAGCTCATTATACAATGGAATAGCTTTAATCAAATTATCAACAGCATCCGAGGGGTTCCCATCGTAAGTCAAAGGCTTTGCACCAGCAAATTTCACAAAACACTTCTGACCCTCCTTCTCCACACCAAAAGAAAGATTTCCCGAGTCCTGCTGATCGAACACTTTGAACACCCTACCAAGTTTAGATAACCAAGCAAAATCACAAGGCTCTTGCAATTGAAAAGTTACCGCATCGATTTCGTATGTAAAATATTTTTCGCTCAAATGTACCTCCGCATTTACTAACCTAAGTTAGCTCTATTTTCATAAAGATTCCGGCGATGGTTGATTCTTGTTCCTAACTTCATTCATGACCTTATTCGATATTTAAGCACTAGAATAATAACCAGCAATACAACACATAAGGACATCGTATTCGTAATCAAAAAAGCTAAACCTACTCCCGTAACTGCCAAACTTATCGCGTATGCTTCCATTAGACTAATCCCGAGCAGCATAAGTAAATACGACTTCAAATTTAAATCGGCTACGGATTTTGATTTGAGGATTTGAATAATTTGAGGAATCCATCCCAAAGACAGGATCACTCCTCCGATTAATTGCATGATTGCAAACATATGAGCACCTCCACGGATTTTATTACTGTTGTATTCCGGGCAGCTCCATCTGGTTCCAGTTCATACTAAATTAACAAGTAATTTTAGCTACTCTGCTTCTTTAAGCTTACCATATGCATAAGAGGCGGCACCAATAGTTCCTGCCCGACTCCCAAGCGAAGCTTGAACAATTTCACACTTACTGCCAGATAGCTTCAACGCATGCTGACTTACAGTTTCTCTTACAGGTTGGAGCAACTTATCGCCCGCTGCTGNNCCCCACCTACAATAATAAGATCAGGGTTGAGCAAATTCACTACATTCGCTAGTCCAAAGCCAAGTATAGTTCCAGTCTCCCGCATGACCTCCATAGAGAGAGCATCTCCGAGTTCGTAGGCTTCAGATATCATTAGCGCGGTAATTTGCTCTTCTTGATCATTAGTCCAGGTCTGAATCAAACTGGTTCGGCCTTCCTTCAGCTTCTCTTTAAAAGTGTTCACCATGCCAAGCGCGGAGACATATCGTCCCAAGCAGCCCGAGCTCCCACATTTACAAGGTCGTCCGTTCCTGTACATATTCATGTGCCCAATTTCACCAGCGCTATAAGACGTGCCGTAGATTACTTTCCCGTTGTTCACGATACCGGATCCTAAACCCGTTCCCAAAGTAATCAGAACTAGATTGTTGTAACCTCTGCCTGCACCTTGCTGCCATTCTCCATACAGATTTACCCTTACATCGTTATCTATAAAAATAGGGAAATCATAAAACCGCTTCATCTCGTCAACAACATGTACTTGCTCCCACCCCGGAAAATTCGGCGAGAAAAAAGAAATACCCGCTACCGGATCAAGTAATCCGGGCACTCCGATTCCCATACCTGCTACTAAATCTAACGAAATATCCGCTTCAACCGTAATCAAACGTACAGCTTCTCTAATCCGTTCCAGCACATGTAATGGGCCTTTAGCTGCCTCTGTAGCTGTAGATATTTCTTTTACAGCTATAAAATCGAAATCGTAAATTCCNNCTTCCTGCTTTGATATTCGTTCCACCGAGATCAATTCCTATAATGTAGCGTTTCATAAGAACCTCCAGAATTAGAAATAACTTCTCCTTTCATTATGAACGTCTGAAAGCTGAAACTATAGAGGGAACATACAAGTTTTATGATAAAGTTCCAACATTTCTATTACAAATGACTACTACTAACTGCCGCTTCTGCTTCGGCTAGCATCAGTCTGTTCACACCCATCTTAATCTGATTCTCAGTGAGATTAGAATAGCCTAGTAGAAACACCNNGGTCCCTTAGGTTTACTCTTCAGAAAATAAGAAGAAGCAGGATATATACGAACTCCGTAACGGAGCGCCACTTCAGCTATACGATTCTCTTCGGCATCCGACTCCAGCTCAATCAGTAAGTGCAGTCCCGCTTCCTCGCCATAATATCGCACACGACTTCCAAATTCAGTATTCAAGCTGCTTACGAGACAGGCTCTACGAGAGGCATACAGCTTACCCATCTGTGTAACATGCCTTGCATAGTGACCATTCTGAATAAATTCTGCTAACGCTTCCTGATCCAAAGCAGAAGACATGCGATCTGTGATCCATTTAACAGCCAAAAAAGGTTGAAGCAAAGCCGGAGGCAACACAACATAACCTATCCGCAGAGAAGGAAATAATACTTTACTAAAGCTGCCTACATAAATGACTCGACCCTCAACATCTAGGCCAGCAAGCGCAGATAATTTCGGACCCTCGTATCTATATTCACTGTCATAATCGTCTTCAATAATAAAAGCATGATTAGCTTTCGCCCAATCTAACAGCTGAACTCTTCGTTTCAAGGACAACGTTGTCCCAAAAGGGAATTGATGAGAAGGCGTAACATAGACTAGCTTTGGCGATTTTTTAAGATTACCTTCTTTATTGTTATTACCGTTGGTGTGGATCTCTTCCACACAGATGCCATCTTGATCTACGTTAACAGGTATGACCTCTACCCCAGCAAAAGAAAATATTTCACGCACAACGCTATGTGAAGGATCTTCAACAATGACTTGATCACCTTTAAATAAGAAAATCCTCGATAAAATATCAAGAGCTTGCGTAGCTCCAGAAGTAATCACGATTTGTTCCGGAACAACGGGCATAGATCGTGTGGAACGTAGTAACCGTGCAATCTCACGGCGCAGTCCCAGTGAACCTTCCGCGGGTCCATAACCTAAAGTATCCGGTGACGCGCGGCGGCAAGCATTCATTAGAGCTTTTTGCCACTGATCCATAGGAAACGCGTCCCAAGCAGGCACACCATGCCGAAAATCACAGAATACCGGGTTCAAATGGTCAACTTCTCTAGAAGAAGGAGGATTAAGCGTAAGGAAATCAGGTCCCTTAGTTATAAAATTGTAAGGGCTCTCATAAACATTTGTAATTTTCTCCTCCAAGGTCAGCTTCGCAATAAACGTTCCCGCCCCTTTTCTCATCTCCAGATACCCTTCTGCCTGAAGTAACTCATAGGATTGAAGGATCACACTTCTGGATACTCCAAGCTGATTAGCCAAAGTTCTAGACGGAGGCAGGGGGTCACCCCCAGTTAAAGCTCCAGAATGGATAGCATTTCGAACTTGCTCGTAAATTTGACGGCTAAATGGAACACGCCGTTCTTTATCGAGTGTGATCAGCAAATCATGCTTCATAAGAGGTCCTCCCCTTCTGTTCCGACTTTTGATTTAAAAATAAAGGGTTAGCATTTTTACGAGTATTGCTGCGGAAACAGAGCCTAAAATCACGAGGAGCAGCGGAATTTTTCTAATTAATACCAGTATAACAGCGACAGTCCCTGCTGCGATACCCACAAGATTAACATCTGGGTCTACCTGAATGATTCCAGGTACCGTTAACGCACTAAGAACCGCTATGGGCAAATACTCCAGCAGCGCTTGGACTTTGGAAGAACCATTCGTATGGTTCGTAAGCAGTAATGGCACAAAACGAAATAAAAATGTAATAACAGCCATACCTATGATGATTAATATAGTCATACGGATACCCCCTTCTCCGCTTCGACTTGCCCTTTAATTAAGGAACCCACTGCCATGCCAATTAGCATAGCTATAAGGATCGAAGAGTTTCCCAGCAAAGGGTTCAGTAGCCAAGATGATCCTGCAGCTGATATACATATAGCCATATTCCGTAAGCTGCCTTTCAATTGAGGTACAACAAGTGCAATTAGTAAGGCATATAATGACGTGTTTAGCGCCGGTAAAAATAAAGCTGGGATATAGGAGGCAAGGGTTATCCCCGAAGCTGTTGCTATCAGGTTAGCGACATAAGGAGGGATTTGTAGGCCCAACAGATAAGGAAGTCCTAAGGGCTGGTTAGCTTTTTCATTCTCCATTTTACGGTTTAATTCTTCTCGAGGGATCATACTAACTGCATATACCTCTTCTGTTAAACTGAAGCCAATCCAAGTTCTCGCTAGTACATTGATGTTACGATTTAACTGCCCTCCAAAGGATAAGCTAATAAACAAATATCTTAAGTTAATGATCAGGGTAAGCAGTAAAATCACTGGAGCGGCTGTTCCTGCGGCAAGCATTTTTACACCGATAAATTGACTAGCCCCCGCAAATACGAGCGCTGACAATAAGAATACTTCCAGACTTCCTAGACCTAACCCCTTACCGACCAATCCAAACGTAAAGCAAGCTGGGATAAATCCTGCAACAATTGCGACAGAATCTTTTAGCCCTGTTCTAAACATTACTTTCTGATCATTCATAAGTTTCTCTCTCCCTTATCGTTGTTACTAGAGAGAGCATATTTGGATTCAGTTCCAGTGAAAATAACCACATTGGTGCGTATGTACCATACCAATTTCTTTTCTCACAAAAAAGACCGCCCTCTAGAGAGCGATCTTAAATGAAGGATTAAACCTCCAGTGGACTTTCAACAATCTCGTTGATTTCCTCTAAAATCTGCGATTTAATCTGGTCTACACGATCAAAATCCACGGTTGAAGTATAGATTTGCTTTAACGCGACTAGGAATACTTTTGCGTCTGTCAGATGTTGTGTGGATTGTTTCATGGTGCTCGAATACCGCTCTTTAATGCCGGCTATAGCTTCGGAATATTCTTCATCTGTACCGGGCTGTATACAGCGGGAATACATATCGACGATCTCGTCGGTGTCTCGATCTGGATAGTATTCATGTGGAGCCGTGCTATCAAAAATAGCAAATCCAAGCTCACGCACTATAATCATATCAAGGCTATTTGGATCGAAGCCACAGTGGTAAATTTCAACATCGAAACCACGCTTGATGCCTTCAGCCGCTATTTTCTTCAACAGTGTAGATTTTCCGGAGCCCGCACGTCCTTTAACCAGATATCTTTTTAGTCCTGAGGTTAGATTAGGAACAAAATCCACTGCCCCCATAGGCGTCGCCGCACCTAAAAATCGATGATCTACCCGGCTGGATTTTTCAGATTTCTGATTACCATACAAAAGCTTAATATACTCCTGTGTCAGCTCATCGGCTGCTTGAAAATCCATTTTCGCGATATAAATCGCTTCCCATTCATCATGTATGCGAAGAGCTTCAGCAAAACCAGCATAAGCCAATTCATGTTCTTGTTTAATGGCTCCGACTAAATTATCGATTTCCAACTTCTGTTGGCACAACTGGAACTGATCGGCGGCCTGCTCCAAATCTACGAATACGATGGACTCTTCAGGCAGTTCAGGGTTTATTACACGCGGAGCTGTTCCATCCACAATTCCTATATTTAATTTGGGAATAATCACACCGTCGAATGAATCGTTATCTGATGCAGAGTGGATGAACCAGATCTCATAACCTTGTTGATTCAACTGCTCTCCGATTTCTCTAATCAGTTTGGTCTGCCCCGTACCTGGGCCTCCTTTTAAAACATACAGACGCGTTAAACTTTGCAATGACGAGTTATAGAGGCTGTAAAACCCGTGAGCCGTATTCCCGCCAGCAAAGAAATTGAGGATTGTTCCGTTCATAATCGCACACCTTTCCGGGCTAATGTCATGGTTCATATTTCATCNNTAAGGTGACACTTTAAGTGAGATGTGGTCTTACTTCATAAAACGATCCATAAATCTCTTAATGATTGGAACATCAGGAGGTGACAACTCGCTAGGCAATTCTCCATAATTAAAAAAACGGACTTCTTGCACTTCAACTCCATCTTCTTTAAGCGCACCGTCAAATTCCGTACATAGATAAGCGGCTACAACATTATATACTTCATCACCGGTTGGATATTTGTAATAAAGGTCTTGTCCAGAGAACATGTCAAACAATTCAAGTCCTCTGGCTTGTAAACCTGTCTCCTCAAAAAGTTCCCTTTTAGCAACCTCTTCCAAAGTCTCCCCAAGCTCCATCGAGCCACCTGGCAATCCCCAGCAACCGTTGTCCGTTCTGCGTTGTAATAGTATTTGCTGTTCGTTACACAATAAAACGCAAGCTCCTGCCATAATAATCGGCCTCGAACCTACTTGTTTTCTTAGCTCCATAATGTAATTGCTCAAACGAAACAACACCCTTCTTCTTTTAAATATTCACGTAGAGAAGATAAGCATATGTACTATATTTTACTACATAGAAATGGTACTGTATATTTATACCATTTTATTGAACGTAATGGAGGGGTTCACTTGAAGAATAAGAAATCAAATTCAAACACTCTCATTGTCTTCCTTGTTCTAATATTTGCGAGTTTAATCATTATCTTCTCTTATTTCTCATTAACTGGCTTGCCCAATAAGAAAAACGAAATAGCAAATCAAGTAAAAGCCTATCTAATCAATGAAAGATTAAATGATTCTGATAATATTCAGGACGTGAATGGAGTATACAGTTTTAAATCAGGAGACTATCAGGCTGAAGTAATTTATGCGGATGAACCCAATATGTATTATATTTACGAAAAAAAAGATGGGAAATTCGCACTCATTGAAGTATCAAATTTACATGGGAATCATATGGATGAAACATTTTATTAAGATAAACATCCCGATAGGTAGCCACCTCCCATGGAAAAATCAAAAAACACACTAACGAATCGGTAGTGTGTTTTTGCTTAAATATGTTTATCTTCTATGAAAACTATTAACGAGATGACTTAGGAGTTGCTGTAGGCTTAGGAACTTTAAAACCATATTCTTGGGCGTAATTTTCAATACTCCAGATGCCGATTCCCTGCTCTCTTGCTTTATCCTGAATAGCTCTAAATTTATCTACGTATTTCGTATTAGGTGCAAATACATATGCCACACGTGCATAACCCTGCTCTAGCAGAAGCTCATTAAACATTTTGCCATCGATATAGAGATAACAAAGTAGACGACCATATTTATCTCGTTCTGATACATCTAGTTCAATTTGCACATCTTTATTTGTAAGCATCTTTTTGGCATAATCAGAGGCTTCTATCGAAAATGGCTGTGGCTCAGGAATGTTTGGATTAACGGATTCAGGAGTATCAACTAGTAACAATCGAATAGTTTCTTTTTTACCGTCGATAGTCAGCTTCATGGTGTCACCATCAACTACCCGTGTTACCTTAGCATCTACTAAACGTCTGTTGTCCTCTTCTGTATTCTTTGCCGTAGCATCAGATTTAGGGCTAGGACTTGTTGTTATAGATGGAGCTTGAGTTTGATCTAGAGTAGACTGCTCGGCGAAAGTGCAAGCGGTAGCTGTTCCGAGTATGAGGGTGATGGCTAAGCAGATTTTTAATAGATACGTTTTACTCATGGATAAACCTCTTTCTTATACTTATGTAATAGCTTCATGGGGTCTAATTAAAATAAAGCAAAACAATGAAAAACACAAGTCAGTAGTCCTCAATAATAGAAAAAAGCGACAACTTTGTACCGGAGAAATAAGATACATGCCTGTCGCTGTTTTAATAAATTCATTTTCTCCGTTAAGCATCCAACTTGGCCTTTTTAATGTACCTTTACTTCGACTACGTTAGATTTAGAAATTTTTATTTTGATTATTATCGTTAAGAAAGCAAGCAGGGAAAAAATAATTCCAATCCAGATGAGTTCATGTATACCCGAGCGAGAAATAAACCAACCACCGATAGAAGTTCCTATCGTAATTCCAAGATTGGAGAATGAAATAAACAAGCTGTTACCGAATTCGGGAGCTTCTTTCGCCTCGGTCGTTAACCATGCTTGACTGACAATGAGTCCGCCGGAATGCACTGCCCCCCAAATGATTATGATAATAACCATCGGAATGAAATAAGAACCTAGATAATAAACGAAGAAGAAAGTTACCGCATATAGCAGAGGAAACATGATGACGGTCTTTGGAATGCTTTTATGTAAAAGGCCCCCAAATAAAAAGTTCCCAAAAATCATGACTATACCAAAGGCCATTAACATGATACTAATCCATGACCCATTCATATGTGTTACTTGACCAAGATACTCAGCAAAGTAACTATATACAGAAAACATCGCTGCAAAGATAAAAATAACTGTCACTATATTTAACCATAATAGGGGTTTGCGTAATATACCAAGCTGCTTGCCATAAGACATTTTTTCTTTAACAGGCATGGAAGGAAGCCAAGCGAGTATCCCTAAAAAGGCAATTATACTCACAACAGCACCAAACAGGAAAGCAACTTCTAATGATATTTTGTCCGCGAGATAAGAAGTCAAAGGCACACCGAAAGCAAACCCGACTGTGATTCCGGCGAAAACCTTTGTAACTGCTTTAGTACTCTTTTCTGGTGGGACAAGTTGNNTACGAAAAATCAGCATTACTTCAAACATAGTTGTATAAGCGTACACAACATTTGAAATTGCAAAAATAAGTACAGCCGTTAATAGAATAACTTTACGATTAATACCAGAAGCCAGTAATGTTAGAAATGGACCAGAAATGGCAACGACTAAAGCAAATATACTTACAAGCCATCCAGTCTGTGAAGGCGTTATAATAAATTTTTGAGTGATCTGCGGTAGAACACCTATAATCCCCATTTCCGTAGTGATAATACCAAATACACCTAAAGCCAGAATAATGATAAGCAACGGGTTAATCTTTTTCATCTTTAAAATAATCCTCCATTTATATTCGTATTTACATATACAGATTTGTAGATATGATCTATCAAAAAAAAGTCTTCCCTCCTCTCATTTATAGTTTCTGTTTAATATACTCGGAAAATTCCTGAATTGTCTTCTCATTCCGACGATAATACGTCCACTTCCCAATTCGCTCAGATTCCAACAAACCAGCTTTTTGCATAGTCAACAAGTAACTCGAGATAACAGACTGTGCAAGTCCCGCTTTAGCTTGAATATCTCCCACGCATATACCAATTCGAAAACTTAGGCCTTGTTGTAAATAAGGCTTTTCATCAAAGAATTCTTCCGGTGTTTTTAACCACATCATAATTTGACTACGTGTCTCGTTAGACAAAGCTTTAAATATCACTAAAGGTTCCATGCGTTTCATTATATCTACTTTTATAGATTTGTAAACATGAAATTTATTTAGTGCATGAGAAATTTCCAAATCAACCAGGAAAGTAATACAGATACCCACGAAATGAAACCGAAAATCATTACGATCTTGTTTTCGCTCCATCCGTATTTTAAACTGAAATGGTAATGAATCGGTGCCATTCGGAAGAGCCGCAGCTTAGTTCGTTTATAGTACCAAACTTGTAAAATGACCGACAACTGCTCCGCAAAATAGACGAAAAACAAAATCGGAATCAAAAGCTCGACCTTCTCAATGACAGCTAAAATGGAAAGAGAGCCACCAATCGCCAGTGATCCTGTATCGCCCATAAAAGCTCTTGCCGGGTAAATATTGTAAAGGAAAAGCCCAAGCAGACAGCCAATCATGACAAGGCAAAATGTCTGCACTTCAGGTTTGTCCGATATCATAAAAAAGAAAAAATACGTCGGAATAGCCACATTGATCAGTAGCCCATCAAGACCGTCCGTAAAATTGATGGCATTTGCGGAGCCCACCACAAACAGCAAAATGATTCCGACATAAAGATACAAAGGCAATTGCAGATAGTGCCCTTGAAATAACTCGAGATCGCTCGTCAGCCCGAACGAATGGAACAACACATACAAAATGGTTCCAGTAAAAATAAATTGTAACACTAGCTTTGAGCGACCGGTGATACCGGATGGATTTTGCCAAAAAGCCTTTTTGAAATCATCCAGAAATCCGACCGAGCTGAACAACAAAAACGTAGCACATAAAAGCAACATAAGAGGTCCGGGATGAAACTGCATCGAAATCGCTATGCCAATTAGCAGGACCAATCCTGCCATAAGCGGTGTACCACGTTTGGCCTGATGATCCGCTGGTAACTCGGAGCGAATCGGCTGCGTTAGTCTCAGCCTGTGCAGTGCCCAGATCAACAGCGGCGTAAACATCGCCACTAGAAGAAAAGACAGGCCGGAAATAGCCATAATTCCATACATATAGCGAACTCCTCTCTTTGAAAAGCATCATTTTCTGCGTAAGCATTGTTAATTGTTTCTATCTCTGCATCATAATCCTCTTGGCTCATCGCCCCTAAAGCTTTAAGTCCACCGTAAATTTCTGGAGCTTTCAGATAAGCATGTTTATCTCCGAGTACTACAATTACCGCTGAGGCGGAGTGTATTTTATATTGACCGTAAGCCGCCTTACGAATCTCTTCTTTTAAATTCTCATCAGAAACCACTTTATAATTGGTATGTTGAAGATTATGAGCCGATGGTGCCAATCTGGCGTAAGAGAACATTTCCTCTAGTTCATTCTGAGGGATCTTCACCCCTTCAACAAAATTCATTGCAGACCTACGGGATTCAATTAAATCTGTAAAAGTGCTCATGAGTTATTCCTCCATAATGTGTATGTATTTGCTTGTTAATTATAAATAAGTGACATTTATAAATAAACTAACTATTTGTCACTAACTTAAAATAGCACGGTTAATTATATTCGTCAATGATTAAATTCACTTCATGTAGCTTCAATATTCTAAGTACTTTGGTGGGTCCGGAGAATAAATACGTTGTTGTAAAATATTAGGATGTAAATTAGGATGTTAGGATATGCAAAATGCTTTTAATAATGAAAGGGTGGGAAAGTTGAACAATACCAGAGAGCAGTTGATCATAGACCTGCAAAGAATCGAAGGGAATGACTACGAGCTTAGAAGTGGGGAGCAACTAAAGGATTATGTGAAGTTAATGCTTGAGTATATAGGAGATCCACAGCCGATGCTACGAGATGACTTGATCTATTCCACCTTTTACAAATGGATTAACGAGAAACAATGGTTTAGTGATGTGGAGCTTCGTGAACTACTTTTGATTCTCCTTGACGAGCAGCATTTGTTCTATCACATTGGCAGTAAAGAAGATCAGGCTGTGTTCACAAGAACATTTTCTGTGCTGGTCGTTGCGCTGATTCTTCAGTGGCATAGGGAACAGGCTTTTTTAGATAGCGCAGAGTTTACAAATGTGAAGGAAGCGCTGATTAGATATTATGAGGAAGAACAGGATTTACGAGGATTTATGCCAGAAGAAGGCTGGGCTCATGCTGCAGACCATGGCGCAGGTGCCTTGGATGAACTGGTACTGTGCTCAGATAGTGATGCTGCAATCCGGGAGGAGGTTTTGGCAGTCATCCAAAGGATGCTTTACAACGATCAGTATATATTTAGTGACGAAGAAGATGAACGGATCGCTACGATTGTAGCTACAATGATAGATAATCATTTACTTCCACAACAATCTATTGCCGACTGGATCCGCAACTTGGAGCAATGTGGAGGGTGGCCGAGAAGCCGCGGCCAGTACGTTGCTCGTGTGAACACTAAAAATTTCGTTCGTTCTCTGTATTTTAGATTGCTACCAATAAAGAACAATCCGGCAATGGTCGAGGCTTTATGGAAAGCGGAGATGAATTTGAATAAATTTACACAATAAGCATTTAATCATCTATGCGTGTATAAATAATATCGAAAATTATGACTAATTTATTTTAATGTAATAAAAATCACAAAACTTTGGAAAAATTCAAAAACTTTGTGACATTTATAACTTAATAAGTGCTATAATAGAAATATGGCGTTATAAGTTATTATTTTTAAATACTATTAAGCAGCAAAGCTTATTTGCAGAGGAGATTCGGATATGTCAGAAACAATCACTCAAACACAACCTGAACAAGAATCACCAAAATTAGCTGTCACTCAAGAACAAATGAATGTTCTGGAGCAGCTATTGAAGCCTGAAGTTCAGGAGTCGTTAACTGTCTTAGTGGAACAGTTGCCAAAATTAACAGAGCTTGTCGGCGTGCTCACAAAGTCATATGACTTTGTTCAAACTGTCGCTGCGGATGAAGTCTTGAAAAGTGATACGGTAAGTGCAATTAAAGAACTTGCTGAACCAGTGGTGCATTCGGCGAAGAATATGGCAGCTACAGTAATCGAAGCGCAAGATCGTGCGAATGAAAGCAAAGAAGTGATCGGTGTATTTGGTCTTATGAAAATGATGAAAGATCCACAAGCACAGAAACTTTTCCGTTTTGTAAATGCTTATCTTCAAGTTGCCGGCGAACGCAGTCAACAGAAATAATATTTTTTATATCTCATTCGTAAGGACGGAGGAAACATCATGTCTAAACATATTGTCATTCTAGGAGCGGGTTATGGTGGTCTACTAAGCGCCTTAACTGTACGCAAATACCTGAAGAAAGACGAAGCTAAAATTACAGTCGTTAATCAATATCCTACTCATCAAATTATTACAGAATTGCATCGTCTTGCAGCGGGTAGTGTTGCAGAAGGTGCTGTTGCTATGCCACTAGCTAAGCTTTTTGCAGGTAAAGATATCGACCTGAAAATTGCAAAGGTGAATTCTTTTTCTGTTGAGAACAAACAAATTACACTATCTGATGGTGTGACATTGTCCTACGATGCTTTAGTTGTGGGTCTTGGAAGCACTACGGCTTATTTTGGCATTCCAGGTCTTGAGCAATACAGCATGGTATTGAAATCGGCAGCAGATGCTAACAGAATTCATCGTCATATTGATGAGCGTATCCGTGAATATGCGAAGTCTAAAAATCCAGCGGATGCAAGCATCCTAATCGGTGGCGGTGGCTTAACAGGTGTTGAACTTGTTGGTGAAATCGCTGATGTGTTGCCAACGCTCACTAAGAAATATGGCGTGGATCCTAAAGAAATCAAACTGATGCTGGTTGAAGCAGGTCCTAAGATTCTACCAGTATTGCCAGATGCACTGATCGAACGCGCAGTGGCAAGCTTAGAAAAACGTGGTGTTCAATTCTTGACAGGTCTACCTGTTACGAATGTTGCGGATAATGTCATTGACTTGAAAGACGGTCAAAAAATTGTTGCTAACACCTTCGTATGGACTGGCGGCGTACAAGGAAATCCACTGATTGGTGAGTCCGGTCTTGAAGTGAACCGTGGTCGTGCAACGGTAAATGAATTCTTGCAATCCACATCACACAAAGACGTATTCGTTGCTGGCGACAGCGCCGTTGTTTTTGCCGAAGATGGTCGTCCATATCCACCAACTGCACAGATCGCTTGGCAAATGGGCGAATTGATCGGGTACAATCTTTATGCATACTTGAAGGATAAATCATTTGAATCCTTTAGTCCGATCAATTCAGGAACGCTTGCGAGCTTAGGTCGTAAAGACGGTGTAGCCATCGTTGGAGCTAGCTCAACTCCGCTAAAAGGATTACCTGCAACCTTGATGAAGGAAGCAAGTAATATTCGTTACTTGTCTCATATTAAAGGATTGTTTAGCTTAGCATATTAATTTTATTACTTGGATAACCTGCTCAGATTTGAGCAGGTTTTTTGTTGATCTCTAGTGGTTTCTACCATGAATTGTTAATGATTGTCCTAGTACGTAGTATTCGTTTTTGATATACTATATTGGCTAATATTAGCAGTAGAAAATAGGGGAGGATTACGTGATGATATTCCGGCAAAACGATGTCATTCTGTTTCAAGGCGACAGTATAACGGATTGTGGTCGCAATTATGAAGATGCTTCATCGCTTGGTGTAGGCTATGCGTTGATGATCGCCGC
>DOJM01000133.1:0-314 GCA_003529225.1 Paenibacillus sp. | reverse complement strand
CGTGGAATTAGTGGTAACCGTGCAGTAGATTTGCAGGAACGCTGGGAGAAGGATTGCCTGAATCTGAAGCCGACTTGGGTATCCATATATATTGGGATTAACGACACTTGGCGCCGCTTTGATTCTGGTCAGGAAACAACGCCTGAACAATTTGAAGATGCGTATCGTGACCTGATCGAACGCACGCAACATTCGCTGGCTGCAAAATTAGTCTTAATCGAGCCATTCGTGTTGCCTGTCCCTGAAGATCGTAAAACCTGGCGTAAGGATCTGGACCCTAAAATTCACATCGTTCGTGAACTGGCACGTGAATA
>DOJM01000114.1:6963-7270 GCA_003529225.1 Paenibacillus sp. | reverse complement strand
TGGAGCGATCGTTTCCTTGATATCCCCATCATCTAGTATGAATGACAATGGTTCTCCTTTATAAATATCCCCTTTAACCAGCTTAATCATTGAAAAGTGCGCACTAATAAAATTCCACAAACCCGTTCGAGCCTCTTCAACAATGTATACCATCTCTTTGATATAAAAAATTTCTTCGGCGACCCAATACAACAAGTACCCCATGGGTTCATCGTTGTTATTGTAATAAATGCCCACCGTCATATCATCCAAATCCCACCGCAAATATTCTTCCCAAGCTAACTCATTACGAATCATAGCCCCATGA
>DOJM01000114.1:6512-6947 GCA_003529225.1 Paenibacillus sp. | reverse complement strand
CGGCAAACTGGTCGTAAATCACTTTGATATCTGGATGTTCAATAGATACGCGTTCCACATTTCCTGGGACATTTCTCATTTTTGGCAACTGGGTATCCGGCACTTCAAATGATATTTTATCAGTGATGATTTCCCAGCCTTTTCTTCTATAATAAGGGATTGAATATGGATAAAGATAAGATATTGATTGTTTACGATCCCGCATTTTAGTTAAAGCATGAAGCATCAGTTTATTCATTAAACCCAAATTGGCATATTCGGGATAGGTTCCAACACCCGTTAGTCCACCCATCTCATAGATATGCCCAAAAATATTAACCTGAAATGGGTATACGGCTAACTGAGAGATGAGCTTGTCTCCATCAAACCAACCTACAACATCAGCATACTTAAGAACTGGCAACTTAGCCTGAGTAATTTCACGATTCTCCCAGC
>DOJM01000114.1:5755-6484 GCA_003529225.1 Paenibacillus sp. | reverse complement strand
ATTGACTCAACGCATAGTATTCTTTATCTACGTTGAATCAATGCATTTGGTGTCCTTTATCTTGAGATTTCTTGATCTTTACCCAATGAGTTCCTTTGTAATCTAGGGATCAACGCGTAAGCAAACGTGATGAATGGACTTAACCATAAGAAAGTTGCATAAGGCGCATATTCTATAACGGGTACACCCAGAGTCACTGCGAAGAAGGCACCACTGACACCCCATGGAATCAATGGATTAACGAGAGTGCCGCAATCTTCTAACGTACGGGACAATGTCTTCGCTGGAATGCCACGGCGATTATATTCATCTTTGAACATTTGACCTGGCAAAAGAATCGAAAGATACTGTTCACCCGTCATGCCATTTACTGCAATGGATGATGCTCCGCTCATCAGAACAATGCTGCTTTTACGTTTGAGCGGTTGAATGAGTTTACGGAAAAAGGCCTCAATGACCCCGCAATGCTGAATCAAACCACCTAAGGATAAGGCAATTAAGATTAGAGATACAGACCACATCATCGATTGCATTCCTCCGCGGTTAACGATAGAAGCAACCATTTCATTCGCGATATTACTGTTATATCCGCTCTGCATTACACTAAACCAGACATCGATTTCAGTCTGCTGCTGAATCAAAGCCGTTACAAGAAGACCACTGACAATACCAACAACTAACGTAGGCAGGATCGGTATCCGCTTGATCGAACAAGCGACGACAGCTAGC
>DOJM01000114.1:0-5732 GCA_003529225.1 Paenibacillus sp. | reverse complement strand
CCATCTTGCAACGCAAGCTTGATGTCTTTAATCGAGGATAAGTCGATCGAATTCCCCTTTGGAGCGAACAGAAAAAATAGAGTGGTGATAACAAGCGCCGGCACCGTAGTGTATGCCATGTTACGAATGTGTGTAAACAAGGATATGCCAGCCACTGCAGGTGCAAAATTCGTTGTATCGGAAAGTGGCGACATTTTATCACCAAAACAAGCCCCACTGATAATCGCTCCAGCAGCTAGAGTTGGGGAAATTCCCGTAGTTAAGGCAATTCCCATTAAAGCAACGCCGATCGTGCTTACTGTCGTGAATGAACTGCCGGTGAACATCGAGACGATGATCGTGACATATAATGCGCTCACTGCAAAATAATTCGGATTAATATAATCCATACCATAGTATAAAAGCGACGGCACTGTACCGCTCATCATCCACACAGCGATCAGAATTCCAATCAGCATAAGGATAAGAATTGGCATAATGGCCGTTTGTATCCCTTGAATAATGGCTGATTCGATCTTCTTCCAAGAGAAACCAAACATTCCTAGTAAGACGGCCGTGCTTATTGTAGTTACGAGAAGCGGTAGATGCGGCTCCGCTTTCAATAGAAAGATGGATACAAATAGAAGTGCTAAAATAAAAACGATGATGATCATGCTTTTTGAGAAACTAAGCTGTCGTTCCATGAAGATAATGCTCCTTAATTGTATTGGGTATAATAATCGAAAGCTTTTGCACTTTTAAGCTTTTTTACTTTTGAGCATTGAAGCGCAGAGGTAATCTTAACGAAAAGACTGAGAACAGTCAATGTAAAGATCATACATTGAAGGAATTTCCATAAAAAGTTCATAAGTATATAAAAAAGTGCTGGCTGTTATGCCAACACTTTTGACTTGATTCTTTACCCTATTTTAATTACCTGTGCTTCCACTACCATTAGGTTTCCTCGATTCAGATGTTTTGTAAGTTATCGGGTAGGATTGACTCCCTAGCAACACCCTATGACCCTGGAATTCATCATATAAATTTATACGGAAGCTTCCTCCCCTTAATTTATTGTAAAGGTTACTATTAAATGAAGTTGTGTATGACTTATTTTTACCCATTGGCAAATCAGTCCCCATTACCAAAGTCTTCTNNTTGCAACCGAAAGGTTGTAAGGGAATAGATCAACACTTATTAGATTATTCTGTGAGCTTACTGCTTTAGGGGTAAGTACTAATTTAACACTATTGATAAATCCAGTTGATGTCCCCCCTAGATCTGTAAGCTTACCGTCAGCAACCCCTTCTCCAATATGTAGCACAAGCTGAGAGGTATCCACACCTTGGGGAAGCTTACTCCAGATGGTAACCAATTTTTTACCATTTGGGCTTGTTGGCGTTGTCGATTGGCTAACCATCGCGTTGAAAAATTGGTTATCAGGTGTTTTGTAATAAGCTACCAGCTGTGCCTGTTTCGACTGGCGTGGTTCTTCGCTAATCATTTCCAGTTCCGTATAGATCAAATTAGATTTGTTAGAATTATATGTGGTTGTCCGACGCTCACGGACTTCTGCTTTTTTGCCTAACGAATTCATATGATGAGATTCACCTGCAGCTATCGTATGGATCACATTATTTAGCGAGTTTGAATACATGGAGAGAAACTTCGTGACTTCATCTCCAGAGGTATCTTGTAGCACAATTTTCAGCTGATTGAAGCTATAAGAATATGGCACTTTCGCTNNTCACGATCTGGGCTGTACTGCTCAGATCACTCATTCCTGCTTTGACTATAGCTTTTAAAGAAGGTAGCTGTACTGAGGTTAAGCCTGTGTTGCGGATGCTGATATTAGTTACGATTTGATCACCATCATCCCAAGGCAACCGCTGATAGGATCCAAGCTTCACCATGAACTTCCCGTACCTGTTCTCGACCATATACTCTTGTCCCATCAGATTATTATGTTCTAGAGCATACGGAATGTTATACAACGCAGTTGGAAAAATAACCTTGTCATCAACAGCGGGTTCCGTCCACTCCAGCTTTAACGTACCTTGATTAAGTGTTAATGGCACATCCGCACTGAGA
Organism: Paenibacillus sp.; assembly: GCA_003529225.1. Lineage (GTDB taxonomy): Bacteria > Bacillota > Bacilli > Paenibacillales > Paenibacillaceae > Paenibacillus_AQ > Paenibacillus_AQ pseudetheri. The sequence goes on along the minus strand of DOJM01000114.1, from coordinate 3,662 downwards.
CTGACGATCTTTTCTTCAAGTGGTTTCAATATTACATTCGCAAGTGCTTTTGAATCTACCGGAATACTTAATCCTTCAGCAGCTTTAACCGTAAGCTCATATGCAGGTAGCGTGACAGGTTTATTCCCTAGATTCTTTAAGCGGAATTGAAGATTCCATTTCGCAGAGTCATTTTCCGAATACACGGAAGCACTCTTCAATTGCGTTTCAACCGTGTTATTCTTGATAGAAATCTTTTTCACAGCATAATTAGCCACAGCCAAGTCAGAAGCTATTACTGAAGGAAGCTTAAAAGATTTAACAGGTAGCATTATTTTCAAAGCTACATCTTCTTGTGCAAATTGCAATATCATATGTTCAGTCTTCATATAGGAAGGAACTTCCGTTAAATAATAAATCGTCTTCTTCTCTTGGGACTGTACCTTGAAACTGCTGCTAGCAACCTCCTGCTTAAGTTCGAACACCGAACCACCAGCTGATTTCAGGTATACAATATAAGTGGAATCACTTAGCACTTTTTTACCCAAATTCGTGTAACTAACGCCAACTCTCATATAGACTTTTCCATTCCTTTTAAGCCTTTGCATACTTTCCGCTTTGATATCAACTTGCAGATTATCCAGCGTGAGCTTCTTGCTCTGGCCTTGAGGAACGACAACTGAATAACTTGCCGGAATGGAGAATACACCCAGCTTTTTCTGATAATCCTGGCTACTGAAATCTCACTTCAATAGGGTCACTTTAGTGCCATTTAATTTTGTAGACTCTCCAATATTCACGTAGTAAGTTACAATTTGACTACTCTTTGGAGGAATATTTTTTTTAGTAACATCTCTCGTGACAGGTTTACCTTGTATGACTATCCCCCCAGTTGTAGTAACCCTTGAGAAATAATCTACGTGAGCTACACTATTGGTACTACTATTGCTATAACTAAGTGTGTATATGAGTATATTACCGCTCGGTTGCTCTAAAATATCCATATCTATTAGCTTCACCTTGACATTGTTTTTTAAAGCGACCGACCCAAGTTTGTCAAGAGTGAATACCGCTGCAGTTGAAGCACTTGTCGGTGCTGCGTATATGCTGTTTGCAAGAGGTTGGCTTAACATCATTGCACTGAGCAGAACTACAGCGTATGTCTTTAGTGGTTTGTGCATGAGTCTCCCTCCTTATACAAAATCCTGTTCAATACATCTATTCGTTTAGAACGGTTGCTACTCGATTCTGGATCAGCTTTGCAACATCTTCCGCAGATTTTTGTCCACTGAAGAATGATGAGGACTCCTCTCCAATAATAGAAAGCACTTTAGTATCCAGTTCCGCATATTGATCTACCGTATGAATGATTTCTTTAAACTTAGTAAATTCTTCATCAGAAACCTTAGCCGCTTTTCCGGTTGGAAGCTTATATGCTCCACTTTTCACCTTTTCCTGAATGTCGTTTAACTTTTTATCGTTCACTGATTGGAGCAGAGAGAATCCTTCTCTATCTTGCAAGGACTGTGCTTCTTCAGATAACAAGAAGGTCATAAACTTATAAGCTTCTTCTTTCACCGGAGTATTGGCTTGTATGGCAAGCGAAGATGAAGGAATGATTCTCATACCACCAGTCTGACCTGCATGTGGCTTTTGAAGGTACACCGGATTTTCAAAGTAAGAATATGGACCATCGATAAAGTCTGTTGGTGACCATATAACGATGGAGTTAAAAAGCTGATTACCTATCTCCGCTGGCTCCGAAGTCATAACTTGTTCTTTATACATTTTCTTGACTTGTTCCAACAGCTCCACAAAATCAGGCGAGTCGAACTTCGCTTGTTTCGCTTCACTATCAACAAACAAATTATAATTATCAATAGCCATTTCTTGGAGTGTCATTTCCGGCGGGTACTCCGTTAGGGCATAAAGTTTGTTTTTACCGTCCTTCCCAGCCTGTTGTATAATTTCCTTCGATAGCTCTCCAAACTCTTTCCAACTCCACTTCTTATCGTCAATCTTCACATTTGAGTTCTTAATCATATTTCCATCACCTATGAACGCTCTAAAAGCGAACCCGGTAGGAATGAAGTATAGACCGTCGTTCACCTTCATTGCGTCCAAAACATTCATTTCTAAATCGCTCTTATTTACCGTTTTATCTTGTTCAAATATATCATTCATGTTCACAAGCAACTTTTTACTCACATAATCATCGATTGAAAAGGCGCTTACATCAAAAATATCTGCACCTTTTCCGGAGAGTAGGGCTGTATTCGTTGTTTTTNNCCCCCCCACTCATTTCCCACTTCTTTATATGCCTTAATTTGTAGGTCGATATCCGGGTATTTCGCTTCAAACTTTTTCTCTAGCGCCTGATAGAATGCACTCGATTCTGCCAGAGATAGAGTCAAGATTGTCTTCCCCTCTTCAGTTGTCGTTTTTCCCTTACTTTCCACTTTCTCATTACCTCCGGAATTACATGCCGTTGTCATTATCAAAGCACCCATTAATAGTACAAAAATAGACCTTTTAAACATTTGATTTCCTCCTACTATTTTCTCGTTTACTCGTTTATATGATTTCTTATTGCAGCCGAACTCGGTTCCCGTCTTCAAGAGGTTCACTACTTTCCAGAATAATTGAATCCTCCTCATAGAGAATATCCGATTGAATCATCGTTTCTTTCTCGTTCTTTTCACTGGAGTGAATACGAACTTTTTGAGCGACAAAGACATTGCCTAATGCCCCCCGTTGCTCGTCAACTTTATAGACAAACAAACCTTCGCGATCCTCATGAATAGCTTCATTCGATAGAAGTAAACCCTCTTGGATGGATTGTTTCTCGAATTTGATCCCCGCCTGTTCACCCCCTTTAAGTTCTGGATCAACGATTTTGATTCTCAGGGCCTTTTGAGCAATGGTTTGTGTTTTCCCCGACTCATTACTAGAAGAGCTATCAGTACGTGACTCTGAATTCGCAACTTCTTCGATGGAGCCGCTTAGGGTACGGGCTTCTTCTCCATGATTCATATCAACCTCGACCTCTATCTTTTCTCCAGCAGAAATTCCCAAACTAGACAAATGCGCGGAATCCACAATAATATCCAATCTGTAACCCCGACTACTGTTGGATACAATTACATCCGGTTCTCCCATTGAAGTTAACCCTTCGACGGCATTCAGTTTTGAAATCAGCCCATCGAAAGGAGATAATAGTTGTTTTTCGCTTGTTAGACGATTTTTTAGCCCGCTAATCTTATTTTCCTGAGCTAAGATATCTAACTTACCTTTTTCGATATCACGTCTTGCATTTCTGATTTTGAATTCATCCTCTTCGAGCGCGGATTGGATGTACTGATCTTGCCTATTCTGTTGATCAACTTTCTGCTTTTCTAAATTTGTTAATTCATCTTTCAATTCTTGCTCAGCAGTTATGCTCTCATAGATAATAAGCTTTTGTCCCTTTTTTACACGTTGTCCTTCTTTCACAAGAATTTGTTCGACCTTTAGTCCGGAAGTATTCGAAAGTTTAACTTCAGCAAGTGGCTGCAATATCCCACTACCTTCAATCGTAAATAAAAGATTTCCCTTTGTTGGTTTTTCGGTTCTAACTTTCGGCAAGGTCAAAGATTGTATCGTGTTACTGAACAATGTAAAAAACAACAATAATCCCATAAAAA